>NZ_JAUSKL010000095.1 GCF_030646925.1 Candidatus Binatus sp.
AAGAATCCGGAGGTGCGCGATGCAGTACATGCTTCTTATCTATGATAGCGAGGCCGATGGCAAGAAACGCCCTGACGCCGAACGACAGCAGATGTTCCAGGATTACGGAACCTTTACGCGCGAAATCGCGCAGGCCGGCAAGCTCAAAGCCGGCGACCCGCTCGAACCCAGCACCACGGCGACCACGGTGCGCGTCCGCAATGGCAAGACGGTCGTCACCGACGGGCCGTTCGCGGAGACCAAGGAGCAACTCGGCGGCTACTACCTGGTCGAGGCGAAGGATCTTGACGAAGCGATCGCGATCGCGGCGAAAGTCCCTGGTTCGAAGTTCGGCTCGATCGAAGTGCGCCCGGTAAGAAAGATGAGCATGTGACGGCGCGCGACAGCTTGCACTCCGGCAGCGCGGTCGAAGGCGCTCGACGGTGGAAGGTGGCTCTTCGACCGCTCGCTGGCTAGGCTGCATGGGCATTTCGGTTGCATCGCCGATGGCGCCTTCGACCTACGACATCGATCGGTTCTATCGCGAGGAATTCGGACGAATCCTCGCTACGCTGATTCGCGTGCTCGGCGATTTCGATCGCGCCGAAGAGGCCGCCCACGACGCATTCGCCGCCGCGCTCGAGCAATGGGATCGCGACGGCGTGCCCGACAATCCGCGCGCGTGGATCATCGGCGTTGCGCGGCACAAGGTGATCGATCGCATCCGCCGGGCGGCGCGCTTCGATCTCCGCCGCGACGAGTTAATCCGCATGGCTGAATCAGATACCTCAGATGCTCCCGACGGCAGCGATGCGTTTGCCGATGAACGCTTGCGGCTGATTTTCACCTGTTGCCATCCGGCGCTCGCCGACGACGCCAAGGTCGCGCTCTCGCTGCATACGCTGTGCGGCCTCAAGACCGAGGAAATAGCGCACGCCTTTCTGACGGCGCCCACCACGATGGCGCAGCGCCTCGTGCGCGCCAAGCGAAAAATCCGCGCGGCGAACATTCCGTACGAGGTCCCATCGCCGGAACTGCTCGCCGAGCGCCTGCAAAGCGTCATGGCCGTCGTCTATCTGGTTTTCAATGAAGGGTACACGGCGAGTTCCGGCGATCGCCTGATGCGCACCGATCTCTCTGCCGAAGCGATTCGGCTCGCGCGCGTGCTGGTCGAATTGATGCCCACTGAGAGTGAGCCGCGCGGCCTGCTCGCGATGATGCTCCTGCATGATTCGCGGCGCGATACGCGCGTCGATGAGCACGGCGAGATGGTGCTGCTCGAGCATCAGGATCGCTCGCGATGGGATCGCGCGCAGATTGCCGAGGGCCTCGCGCTGGCCGAGCGCGCACTTCAAATCGAAAATGCCGGGCCATACGCGATACAAGCGGCAATCGTGGCGGAGCATTCGCGCGCAGCGGATGCGGAAACGACCGACTGGAAGCGCATCGCCGAACTGTATGCGCGCCTGCACCGGCTCCAGCCGTCGCCGGTGATCGAGCTGAATCGCGCAGTCGCGATTGCGATGGCCGAAGGCGCAGACGTCGGACTCGCACTGATCGATTCGATCGCGAATCGTGGCGACTTGCACGACTACCATCTGATGTGGGCGGCGCGCGCCGATCTGCTGCGTCGTCTCGGCCGCTTTAGCGAAGCGGCTGAATCCTACACGATGGCTCTGGGACGGGTCGGGAGCGCTCCAGAGCGGCAGTTCCTCCGCCGCCAGCTCGACGAAGTGATGCGCCACGGTAGCCGGCTCGGCTAACTGTGCGCGCGGCCGGTGCCGCACGCCACGACTCAACGATCGCGCGATTTTTTTGCACCTTCGCCGGATTCGTATCCAACAAATTCTTGCGATATGCCCGATTCGTGTTAATAACTCGGTCACTCGATAGACGATGAAAAACCATGATCGCGAAATCTGCTGCGGCATCGCGATCGGCGGCTATCGTCGCGGTTGGGAACCGGGAGGACGGACAATGAAACGGCTACCGATCTGTCTGGAAACGCGGCAGAGCATCCTAACGGCTACGGCGTGGCGCGCACTCGGCGCCGCGATGCTGGCGATTCTCCTAGGCGCGAGCAGCGGCTGTAATCAGATCTTTGGTCTTGACGAAACTGAAGCTATAAGACCGGATGCCTACAATTGCGCCTGCACGTGTACCAGTTCTAACAATTCCTTTCCGCCGATTGTCCTGAACACCAGTGTTTGCCTGCCCAACGGTATCAATCCAAACCTGACCTCGAACTCCGTGACGCAGCAACAACTCGACGCGGATTGCAGTGGGCGCGTCAGCGGCAACATCTTCGGCGCGATCGAGCAATGCGTGACGGACCAACCGATCGCATGCCATTGCACTGCGTTTCCTGTCGTTAGCATGTTTATTGCCCAGGAATGCGACCAGCCGTGCACCGGACAGGATCTCGATCCAAGTTGCAGTAATTTCAATCCCTTCGCGAATCCTCCACAGAAGACAGCTACTAACATCCCAAACAAGGAGCCCGTATGCCTGGTCGCATCGGCAGACCCTCCCACTCCCGTCCCAGACCCGCTGGTAGCCGGCATCTTTGGACACACCAGCAACTGTAGCGTCGATGGTGATGTGACGATCGAGCGCGATGGCGACAGCCAGACCCATTCCGCGACAGGCATAGTGAACATCAATGGGAGTCCCTGTCCCGGCGGTGGCTGTAAGGTCGGCATGTCCTATCGGCTAGATCACATCAACGATTTCAGCTTCGACTCATTTGGCGGGATCGAGAGTGTAGAGTTCCAGAACTTGTTCGCGTCAGGCGCCAGCATCCCGAACGGTGCGACTCTCGACGCATCCGGCAATGGCACCTTCGCGGCCAACTCGACGCAGAGTTACGGGAAGGGTAGGCGCAGCAACCAGACGGCAGGCGTGGAGACCAGTAGCGATAACGCCGCCTACGTCGGTCCGAATGGCGGCCCGATCGGCGTACAGGTCAATTGGCAGAATCACGCCTGCGCGGTGAGCGGCGCGTTGCTAGGGCAGATCGAAGGTGATGCGACGAACATCAGCACCGATCTGACGGGAACTATCACCAATGAGCCGCCGACTGCGAATGCCGGCGCGCCGAAGACGGTCGAGTGCACTTCAGCGGGTGGAGCCGGTATCGCGCTCGACGCGAGCCACAGTACCGATCCCGAGGACAACATCGCGCTGTTCGTATGGCGCCGCGGAACGCGCGCTGGACTGGAGATCGGCGACGACGCCGTCGTTCACCTCAACCAAAATCTGGGCGGGAGCAAGGCCTACTTCCTGAAAGTTGTCGATACGTTGGGGCAGGCTTCCGAAAGCTCGACTTCAGTGAGCGTCGTGGATACGACGCCGCCGGTCATCGCCAGTGTGTCGGCTTCACCGAATGTGCTGTGGGCGCCGAACCACAAGCGGGTGCCGGTAAGCGTGTCCGTTTCAGATACGGATAAATGCGACCCGGCGCCGAGCTGCAAGATAGTGCAGATTACAAGTAACGAACCGATCGCGGCGTCGGATGCGCAGATCACCGGCAAGTTCACCGCGAATCTGGCAGCAAGCCGCCTCGGTTCGGGTAGCGGCCGCATTTACACGATCACGGTTCGATGCACTGACGCGAATAACAACAGTTCCACCGGGACGGCGACGGTATCAGTGCCGCACGATCGGCGAACGTGATTGCATAGCTCCGTGATTTCAGCGTCGTTGGCCATGCGGCGACACTAAATCGAGTTGTGCGATCGAGCAACGCGGCGGCGTTCGCGATCAAGCCGGACCGGATGTGGTGCTGCGAACCGCCTCCGCTGCGATGCTCGCCGCGCTGGGCGCACCGAGCATCGCCTGCAAGCGCTCGATGCGTTTTTGCAATGGCGGATGTGACGAAAACAGGTTCGCCAAAAATCCCTCGTTGTCGTCCTTCATGCCCTCGCGCGGATTCACCATGAACAGATGCGCGGTGCCGGCGGTGCCGGCCTTCAGCGGCGATTCGATCTGCGCGATGTGTTGCAACGCTCGCAGCAAGGCGCGCGGATTGCGCGTGAACTCAACCGACGATGCATCCGCCAGGTACTCGCGCTGGCGCGACACCGCCATCGCGAGCAACTGTGAAAAAAGCGGCGCCACCGCCGCGAGAATGACTACCGCGACCGTGATCAACGCCGCGGCATTGTTGTCGCGATCGTGATCGTCGCGATCGCGCCCGCCAAATCCGCCGAAAAACATCCAGCGGTAAACGAAGTCGGACAGCATCGCGATCCCGCCCACCATCACCGCGATCATCATCATCGTGCGGATGTCGTAGTCGGCGATATGCGACATCTCATGCCCGATCACGCCCTGCAGTTCCTCGCGATCCATGTTGTCCACGAGTCCCTGCGTCACGCAGATCACCGAATGCTGCGGGTCGCGCCCGGTTGCAAATGCGTTGGGAGAAGGGTCGTCCATCAAATACGGCTTTGGCGCCGGCATCCGCGCGGCAATAGCCATTTCGTTGATGACGTTCAATACCATTTGATGCTTCTGAGTATCGGGCGTCAGCGGCCGCGCGTGTACTGACAATAGTACCAGCGATGCTCCGCCGTAGAATGAGACTAGCGACTGGATACTGCCAAATAGTAATGCCGCAATAGTCAATGCGGGGAATCCGGCGAGGCGGCCATTGTCGAGGTAGAGATCGCGCGCGGCGAAATCCAGGCCTAAGCCGAGCGCGCCGAACAGCAACATGAAGACCGCAATCAGGATTGCCGTCTCGCGGCGATTGGTCGCCTCGAGCGCCCTGAAATTGCTGGCCGCCGCCATCGAACGATCCTGCGCGAGCCGCCGCGATTCAGGCGCGCGGCGCAGTCATCGCGAGATCAACTTTAGGAACCGCCTGATCCTCGGGCGCAATTTTGAAGTACTCCGCCTTCTTGAAGCCGAAATTGTTGGCGATGAAGTTCGACGGGAACGTCTCGGTGCTGTTGTTCATCTCGAGCACCACGTCATTGTACGCCTGGCGCGAGAACGCGATCTGATTCTCGGTCGTGGTCAGCTCTTCCTGCAGCCGCAGTACGTTTTGATCTGACTTGAGCTGCGGATAGTTTTCCATCACCGCAAGCAGCCGCCCGAGTCCGGTGGTGATTTGATTCTCTGCCGCCATGCGCGACGTCTGATCGGGTGCACTGATAGCTTTCGCGCGAGCCTCGACCACCTGGGTCAGCGTATCGCGCTCGAACTGCATGTAGCCCTTGACGGCTTCGACAAGATTCGGAATGAGATCGTGACGCCGCTTGAGCTGCACGTCGATCTGCCGCCAAGAATTATCAACCTGGTTGCGGAGGCTGACCAGCCGGTTGTATGCCAGCACGCCCCACGCGACGACTGCCACCAGTATTATGAAAAACACCAAACCCATCGCAATTCCTCCCGCGGAGCTATCGGGACAGTGAGTGTCTTTGGCGGCGCGCGATATGTCTGCGCCGGCACGCGATCAGATTTCTATTCGCATGCCGGCGCCGGTTGATCAATCGATTGGCGGCCTTAAGTTAGTGGTCGAACTCGACTTTGACCTTGAAGGGCTTGCTCTCGGCTTTCTTCGGCAGCGTCACTTCGAGCACGCCGTCCTTGTAAGTCGCACGGATGCCCTCGTGGCTCGCATCTTCGGGCATCGTGAATGCGCGATGGAGCGTTCCGTACGCGCGCTCGGTCAAGTGAATCTGCGCTTCCTTCGACCACTCCGGCCGCGTGCGTTCTGCTTCGACGATCAGATGACCGTCGTCAACCCGCACGTCAACGGACTCACTCTTGATACCCGGCATCTCGAAATAGAAACGATAGGTGTCCGCATCTTCGATCACATCCGCGGTCGGCGCCAACTTGCGCGCCACGGCCGGATCGAGCTCATTCCACAGCAGATTCAATCGGCGCAGCACCGAATCGTGGGGCATGAGTCCATTAGTCATTCGCACTTCCATCTTGGGCGATCCTCCTACCGGCTGGTTGCCGGCAAATGCTTTAGTTTTCGGGGCGCGATTCATCCGGCGCTATCAATCCGCCGCTTGTTATCCTTTCGCGTCCACGAGATAAACCTAAGTACGAACTGTCAGCCGTCAAGCGGCACGCGATTGAAAATGGCGATAAACCCTAGAAATGAACGCTATTTCGGCGGTTCTTGCGATGCGGAAACGGTCTCGATTTCACGCGCGAAACGCTCGGCCATCGTGCGGTCGCCCAACTCGTCGGCCAGCGCTTTGCCTTCCTTCAGCACTTCGACGGCGCGCGCTATGTTGCTCTTGCCGAAGAACACGCCAGCCTTGCGAAAGATGCGGGCGTAGCGTTCACCTTTTTCGGCGGCATTCATGACGACCAACTCGAGCGACGAGACTCGCAACACGATCCTAGGCGGACGGTTGACGCTGATCCAGCCGCGGCGCGGCTATCGATTTTCCGTCGAGGCGATCTTGCTGGGACGCTTCGCGCGGGCCGGCGCGCGCGATCGCGTGCTCGAACTCGGCGCAGGATGCGGCGTCATATCGATCATGATCGCGGCGCTCGCCCGGCCGCGGCAGGTCGTCGCGATCGAGCTTCAGCCGCACCTCGCGGAGATGATCGCACGCAACGCCGAGCTGAACGATCTGAAATCGATTCGGCCAATTTGCGCCGATATCAGAACCCGCAGCATCGCGACGGTCGAGCCCGCCAGCTTCGATCTAATCGTCGCGAATCCGCCGTATCGCGCGCACGCTACTGGCCGCGAGAATCCCGATCGCGGACGTCGCCTTGCCCGCGGCGAAAGTACTGCGACTGTCGCCGATTTTGTCGCAGCCGCGCGACGCTACGGACGCCGCAGCGCTCGCGTCGCATTTATCTTCACCGCGCGCCGCGCCGCCGAGCTGATTTCGACGATGCGCTCGAAACGGCTCGAGCCGAAGCGCATCCGTTTTGTCCATCCGACGCGCGCGATGCCCGCGTCGGTGGTCATGATCGAGGCGCGGGTCGAGGGCGGTATCGAAGTAACGGTCGAGCCGCCGCTGATTCTGTACGAGGCGCCAGGAATATACACTAAGGAAGCACTGGCTATACTCAATTCATGGTCAATCGATTGTAATATAGATAGCAAGTGAGTTTCTAACTACACGATGTTTACCAAGTCGGCCGAGTTCTATGACGCGATCTATTCGTGGAAGGACTATGCGAAGGAAGCGCAGTTATTGCTGGAGTTCATCGCGCGGCATCGAAAGTCCACCGGCAACCGGCTGCTCGACGTAGCCTGCGGCACGGGCGCGCACATTGCCTTCCTCAAGGATGCGTTTTCGATCGAAGGCCTGGACCTCGACGACAACATGCTCGCGATCGCGCGCAGCAAGCATCCGGAACTCGTGTTTCATCACGGCGACATGATCGATTTCGATCTCCCGGACAAATTCGACGTCGTCGTCTGCCTCTTCAGTGCGATCGGTTACGTGAGGAAACCGGCTTTGCTGAACAAGGCGATCGCAAACATGGCGCGCCACCTCGTGCCCGGCGGCGTGTTGATCGTCGAGCCGTGGCTGACCCCGGAAAAAGTCGAAGGCGGCAAGCGACCGCCGGTGCATTCGATGTTCGTCGACCGGCCCGGCCTCAAAATCGCGCGGCTGAACGAGACGCTGATCACCAACGGCATCTTCCGCAGCAATTTTCACTATCTGATCGGACAGGGCCAGCGAATTTACTATCGGCGCGAACGCCACGAACTAGGCCTCTTCACGCACGAGCAGTATCTCGATGCGTTTCGCAACGCCGGATTGGAAGTTCATCACGATGAGCAGGGCCTGATGGGACGCGGACTCTATGTCGGCGTACGGGCGTCCTGATCGCCGAAGCTACTTCGCTGCGAGAAACTCGATCGCCTGGTCAGCGACATAATCGGGTGCCTCCATCGGCATGAAGTGGCCCGTCTCGGGAACGTCGATCACGCGGCCGCGTTTGAGCTCTTTCGCGATCTTGCCCGAGAGCGACGCCGCCAGCGAATCGCTCTTCATGCCGAACATGATCAGCAGCGGCGCCTCGCATCGCAGGATGCGTTGCAAGCCGTCGAACTCCTGCGAGGTCGCGTAGATTTTTGCTTCGTCCTCGGGCGAGCATTTGAGTTCGCGCTTGCCGTCGCTGTTCTGGCGCGTGCCGAACTCGCAATAATCCCGCAGGATGTCCTTGCGCCACGTGTCGTACGGCGGCTTGTGGTCGAAGTTCGAAAACATCGCCTCGACGCTATCGAACACGCGCTTGCGTTTCAGCGTCCGCTCGACAAACGGATTGCGCCATCCGAGTTCCGGCGAGTCGGGCGTCTCGAATAGAACCGGCTCGACCAGCACGCCGCGCGAAATCAAATCCGGACGCTCGCTGGCAAGCGATCCAATCGCAGTCGCGCCCGCGGAATGGCCGAAGGCGCGCACGCCGGCAAAGCCCATCTTCGTGATGAACCCCTCGAGATCCTTCATCGTCCACAGCCAATCGTATTCGCGGTTCGGTGCGGCGGAACTGTCACCGTGACCGCGTTGATCGTAGCTGAAAACGTGGCCGATCGTGCGCAGCCGCTCCGCAATCGGGCGATAGATGCGGCCGAGAAAACCGGTCGCATGCAGCAACACGATCGGATCGCCGGCGCCGCCCCAATCGAGAGTATGCAGGCGAATTCCGTTCACCTCGAGGAAACTGCTTTTCGGTTCGTTCGATTCCATGGCTTCGAGTTGCGGCAAATCTTAAGCGAGCATCGCATGCGATGGAATCGCGCGGGCTTTGCATTCGAGTGTGAATAAGAAAATCAGCGGCGTGGATCTTTCACCACGCTCGCCAGAATTTTCTCCTCGGCTTCGACGCGATGCGCCGTGCTCGAGGCGGGCGAGCGCAATTCCGCCAGCGTGATCGATTTGAGCGCGCCGTGACGCGCCTCGCCGAGCTTTTCGAGCACCATCGCGATGCGCGCATCCTCGACGCCCTGCGCCGGCGCCATCACCGCGTCAATCGCGTCAGCGAGCACGATCGCGCTCGGGTCGCGCGCCAGGAACAATCCCTGGCTGTGCGACGGCGAACCGGGGTCGGCGCGAATGATGAACCCGCCTTCCATCAACCCTGCCACGATCCGCACGATCGCCGGCTCGGCGACATTCATCTCGCGCGCCAGGGTTTCGGTCTTGATCACCTGCCCGCTCTTTAACGCGCGATCGCTCAGCCGCAGCAGGATCTGCAGCGTCGCGATGTACGGAAAGTCAGCCGACATCGGTCCGATCGTCGTCGGGATGTCGCCGCGCTGGATTGCCGCGGTCAACTCGGCGCCGAACAACACCACCGCCCACGCGACATAAATCCACACCAGGAAAATCGGCAGCGACGCGAGCGCCCCGTAGATCGCGCGATAGCTGGCGACGCCAACCTGGAATCGCACGTAACCCCACTGCGCGAGCTGAAACAGAATCGCCGTGACGAAGGATCCGATCAGCGCGGGGCCGTATTTAACCCGGGTGTACGGAAAAAAAACGAACAGGAAGAAAAATCCCGACCATACAAAAAGATACGGCGCGATTAACGTGACGATCGGAAATTGCGCGATCCGCTCCGACAGCAGCGCCGTCACGCCCAGCGCCGCGACGATCAAAAGCGGCACCGTGAACAGCACGCTCAGATAATCGGAGAATTTGCGGAAGTAGCTGCGGCTCTGCGGCACGTTGAAGATCGTGTTGAGCGCCTGCTCGACCGTGCTCATCGTGGAGATCACCGTGATCAGGAGAAACGCGCCGCCCGCCGATCCGAGCGCCGCGGCGTTCACGTTCTCGATGTACATCATCAATTGCGCCGACACGCCCGACGATCCGAGCGCCAGGTATTGATCGACCAGCGGACGCAACCGCTCCGAGCCGCCGAAGCCCTTCAATGCCGAAAACGCCAGCGCCAGCACCGGCACGATCGACAGCGCGACGGTGTACGTCAATGCTGAAGCGCGCAGCAAATCGTTGTTGTTGATGAAGGCCTCGACCGCGCGGCTCAGGATGCGCCAGACCGTCAGCGCGTAACTGCTCCGCGTGCGCGATTTTGCGCTGGGCGGCGCGCCGTCGAGGTCGGTAGGTAACTGATTAGCCACTTGCTATTCGAAACTTGGTACTGACTTCCTCGACGTGCAATATGGAACTGCGCTCACGCCACCGATTCTCAGTGCACCGATTGAACGATGTCAAGCTGGCCTCGCGCGTCTGCGTTGCGCGCCGCGGCCCTTTACGATTAGCTCATCGGAGATGAGCCGGCTCTCAACTCGTGGAAAATATCTGTTCGACGGCGCGCAAAAGTTTTACGTTCGCGGCGTTTCTTACGGACCATTTGCTCCCAATTCCCGCGGCGAGCGCTATCCCGAAGCGGAACGCGTCGCGGCGGATTTTGCACTGATGCGCACGCTCGGCGCCAATGTTCTTCGCGTTTACGTGCCACCTCCGGCCTGGATGGTGGAGGAAGCCGCGCGGGCCGATCTCCGCATCATGCTGGGAATCCCGTGGCCGTTTCACATGGCGGTGCTCGATTCAAAAGAAACGACGCGCGAGATTCGCGAGACGATTCGCAAGACCGTGACCGAGATGCGCCAGTTCGGCGAAACGATTTTCGCCTACAGTCTTGGCAACGAAATCCGCTCCGATATCGTGCGATGGCACGGGCCGCGCGCCGTCAGCCGCTTCCTGAACCAACTTTACAAGATTGGCAAGGACGTCGATCCCGACGGACTCTTTACCTATTCGAACTATCCATCAACTGAGTATCTAGATCTGAGTTTTCTGGACTTCATTTCATTCAATGTGTATCTCCATCGCGAGGAAGATTTTCGCCGCTACCTTACGCATCTGATGGCGCAAGCGGGCGATCTGCCGCTGGTCCTCAGCGAAACCGGGATGGACACGATTCGCGAAGGCGAAGCTCATCAGGCCGAACTGCTTTCATGGCAGGGACGCGCGGCCTTCGAGCTCGGCCTGTCAGGTTTCATCGTGTTTGCGTTCACCGACGAATGGCACACCGGCGGTTCCGAAATCACGGACTGGGCGTTCGGACTTACGCGGCGCGATCGATCGCAAAAGCCGGCCTTCGATGCGATGCAGACAATTTTCGCGAGCGATATCCCGCCGGCGCTCCCAACCGCTCCCAGAGCCAGCGTGATCGTTGCCGGCTACAACGCCGCATCGACGCTGCCCGGATGTCTCGAATCGCTGAAGCAGCTCAACTATCCGGATTACGAGATCATCGTCGTCGATGACGGCTCGACCGACGCGACTGCCTCGATCGCAGAAACGGCGGGGGTGCGCACTCTTCGCCTCGAGCATCGCGGGCTTGCGAGCGCACGCAACGCCGGAGTCGATGTTGCCTCGGGCGAGATAATTGCCTTCATCGACGCCGACGCGCGCGCCGATCGCGATTGGCTATATCATCTGGTCGAAACGATCACGCGCCGCAACGCCTCCGCTGCCGGCGGCCCGAACTTCGCGCCTGCGCCAACTTCGAGTACTGCCGCGGCTATGGCGGCCGCGCCGGGATTGCCGCGCGAAGTTCGCGCCAGAGACGATCGACTCGCCCAGTTATGCGGATGCAACATGGCAATCACCAAAGCGGCATTCCAAAAAATCGGCAGCTTCGATCCGATTTTTACCACCGCGGGCGACGACGTCGATCTTTCGTGGCGTCTCGACGCCGCCGGCGAAACGCTGGCGTACGCTCCAGGAGCCACTGTCATCCACGAGCGACGCTCGTCACTCCGGTGCTATCTCCGCCAGCAGCGCGGCTATGGCGCAGGCGAGGGATTGCTCTTTCGCAAGTATCCGCTCTGCAGCGCTGACGAAGGCGGCATGTATGCGCCGGGGTCCTGGCTCGGCTCGATGTTGGGCGGCGCGCGGGTTTACTACGGGGCATTCGGCCGCGGCCTGTTTCAGACTGCCTATTCGTCAGGTAGTCACTTCGCTGAACTGCCACTGACTATTCATTGGATTGTATTATCGTTGATCTTGCTATTGCTCGGTTCCGTGAATCGACTACTCGGATTACTAGGCGGTGCCGGACTAGCTATTAAATTTATAGTTTCAGTCGCGGTCGCTTTTTTGACCCCGATCGACAACGCACGCTTCGGGTTCTTTGCGCGAATCTATCTATTCGTCCTGAATCTGCTGGGCCCGAGCGTACGAAGCCTTGCGCGGGAACGCGTGAAATGGCGCATCGAAGCAGCCACCGACGGCGGCAAATCGCAATCCGGTAGCGCGTTTGGCGCTTCGATCAGGCTCGTCTCAACGGACGCCGCAACTCCCGTTGATACGACGGCGGTGCTCGTGTCGATGCGCGAATCGATGTTTCGGCGCGGTCTTGCGGTCGCACCAACCGACGGTTTCCAGCCGTACGACCTCCAGGTGGTCGCGCCGCCGATGATCCGGATGCCGATAAATGCGCTGGTAGAAAAGGACGGCGGAGTGACGCTGCTGTGGCGGCTCCGCATCGTATCGCGACGCGCACTGATTGCCGCTGCGATCGCCCTGCTAATCCTGCTGGTGTCCGGATTCTCGACTACCGCCGGCGTTTTGATCGTGCTGACTGTGGGAATCGCTGTCGCTGCTATCGCGATCCTCAGAGCCGCGCGCCTCTCCTCGATCATGCTGGCCGCTGCCGCCGAAGCCGCCGACCGCCTCGGGCTGCTTGTGATTCGTCACCTCGAAGCGAGCATTTGATGGGCACTTTCGAACTCTACGGCCACGTCATCCGCGCGATGCGGCCGCATCTCGGCCGTCTCGCGATTGCGATCGTGGCGGTGCTGCTGGCCTCGGCGACTGAAGTGCTGAAGCCGTGGCCGCTCAAAGTCGTGATCGACAACGTGCTGCGGGGAGCGCCGCTCCTAAACCGCTGGATCCCGCCGTTGACCCGCGCCGAATTGTTGCTCGCCGCCTGCTTGAGCCTGGTGATCCTCTACGCGCTGTTGGGTTTGCTGAACGTCGGCGCCAATTACCTCACGATCTCGATCGGCCAGCGGATGGTCAACGATTTGCGCGCGCGGCTGTTCGATCATTTGCAAAGCCTCTCGCTTTCGTTTCATCGCCGCCGCGAAATCGGCGATCTCATGGTCCGCATCACCTACGACACTTACTCGATTCAGACCATCGCGATGAACGGGTTTTTTCCGCTGCTCTCCGCCTCGATTCTGCTGGTCGGGATGTTCACCGTCATGATTCGCATGGATGCGATGCTGACGCTGGTGGCGCTCGCGATCATCCCGATGATGCTGCTTTTGATCGTCTCGATCAGCGGACGCATCGACGCGATCTCGGGCGGCGCGCGGATCAAGGAGAGCCGGCTTTTCACCGTCGCGCAGAGCGCGCTCGCCGCGATTCACGTCGTACAGGCCTTCACGCGCGAGGGCGAGTCGTACCGCGAGTTCGTCGAATCCTCGAGCGAGAGCCTCGACGCGACGCTGCGCCTGTACACCTTGCAAACGTTGTACGGCGGCGCCGTCAGCGTGCTGATCGCGTGTGGCACCGCGACCGTGATTTTTATTGGCGCGCAGCACGTGCTGAGTGGCCGCCTGACCATCGGCGATCTAATCGTGTTCACCACTTATCTCGCCTCGCTCTATGCGCCGGTGAATCAGATTTCTCAGACTTACGGGCAGGTCGAAGGCGCGAAAGCCGGACTGCGCCGATGCCTCGAGTTGCTCGCGATCGATCCCGAAATAAAGGATCGCCCGGGCGCGCAATCGATCGGTCGTGCGCGCGGCCAGATTGAATTCGACAATGTGAAATTCGGCTACGATCCGGGCTGGCCCGTGCTCAAAGGCATCAACTTCAAGGCGCAGCAGGGTGAAACGATCGCGATCGTCGGCCCAAGTGGCGCGGGCAAAACCACGATGGCGAGTCTGCTCGCGCGCTTTTACGAACAGCAGCAAGGCGTGATCAGAATCGACGGCCACGACATCCGCGACCTCAAGCTGGATTCGCTGCGCGGGAATATCGCGATGGTATTGCAGCCGCCGCTCGTACTTGGCGATTCGATGCGCACCAACGTCGCGTTCGGATTGCGTAACGCATCGGAAGCGCAAATCGCGCGCGCAATCGAAATGGCGCGGCTCGATCCCGTCGTCGCCAAGCTCCCGCGCGGGATCGATGAAATCGTCGGTCAGGGCGGTCACAGCCTTTCGGAAGGCGAGGCGCAACGCGTGACGATCGCGCGCGCTCTGCTCAAGGATGCGCCGATTTTGATCATGGATGAGCCCACCAGCGCGCTCGATACCGAAACTGAATCGATGGTGCTCGACGCGGTGCGCGAGGCGATGCGCGGGCGCACCACGCTCGTGATCGCGCATCGGCTATCGACGATTCAAAACGCCGACCGCATCCTGGTGCTGCGCGACGGCTTGATCGCGGAGCAGGGAACCTTCAACGAGCTGCTGGCCCGGAAGGGATTCTTCAGCTACCTCTACAACATCCAGGCGTGGAACCGTGAAGCCGCGAATTGAACCTTGGCGATGGCGTCACGCTGAATCGGAGCATCGATGCGTACAATTGGACTGACGGGCGGAATCGGTTCCGGCAAAAGCACGGTGGCGCAGATGCTTGGCGAGCTGGGCGCGCCGATCATCGACGCTGACAAAGTAGCGCATACGACGTACGCTCCCGGCGCGGCCGCATACGAGGCGGTGATCGCCGCATTTGGCGCAGGCATCGTCGCGCCCGACCGCACGATCGATCGCCGAAAGCTCGGCGCAGTCGTGTTTGGCAATCCTGAGCAATTGAACAAGCTGACTTCGATTGTTTGGCCTGCAACGCGCGCGGCGATCCAATCGAGCATCGCGGATCTGCGCGCCGCCGGCGCGAAAAATCCGATCGTCGTCGAAGCCGCAATCCTGATCGAGGCCAACTGGACCTCGCTGTTCGACGAAATCTGGCTGGTACGCGCGCCGCGCGAGCAGGTCGTCGCCCGAATCGAACGCCAGCGCGGCCTCAAGCCCGCCGAAACCGAAGCGCGAATCCGCGCGCAACTGCCCGATGAGGAACGCGCGAAATACGCGAGCCTCGTGATCGACAACAGCGACACGCTGGAAAACCTGCGCGAAGAGCTGAAAACGATTTGGCGGGGCGCGCTCGCACGCAATAGCTAGATTCTGAGCGCCGCCAACACCGCGAACGTCACGACCTCGACCAGCGCGCATCCGCCCGCCAGCGCGTAGCCCGCGACGCCGCGCATCCTGCGGCTCAGCAACAATCTCATCGCGAGGATCGTAAGCGCGACCGCGATGATCAGCGCGAGCCCGACGTTCTGATACAGACCCATCGCGAGACCTAGCGCGATCGCGCTCGAGACCGCGAATTCGCGAAATCGGATGCCGCCTGCGAACGGTATCCCCAACCCCCACTGCTCGAGCGGTTTCAGTCCGTAAGCAATCGGCACGATCGACCATCGCGAAAGCATCATCGCCATCACCAGCGCGGCTGCGCGTCCCGCCGGATCGACGACTCGGGACAGGCAAAACACCTCGAACCCGAACGCCAGCACTGACGCCAGCGCGCCCAATGGACCGATGCGGGCGAGGCCGGTACTCGCGGGACGCTCGCCAAATCTGAGGCCCTCGACCAAATCAGCGATACCTCGATTCGTCAGCCCGAGCGAAATTCCGGCGCCGATAAGCAGTGTGAAAATCGATCGGCCAAGTAATCCAAACGCGAGGCCGCCTACCTTATCCACGATCGTAAGCACGAGTCCAAGCATCAGTCCGATCAGGGGAAAGTAAATTGTCGCGCGGCTTCGCTGTTCCGCGCTGCCCTGCGACCTTTCGTCGACAATCGGCCACAAGGTCAGCGTTGCAGTCGCTAAGACACCTTCGAAAATGAGATCGCGCAACCCCGGCGGATTCGATTCTGGTTCGGTTTCCATTGCGGCGAACAAGACTAGCCGTTGCCGAAACCGGTCGCACGCAAGTCAATCACAAACTCAAACCGGACTTAATGCGCGCCCATCTGCGCCGTGCGCGGATCGTTCTTTTTCATAAGGAAGACCAGCGGTAACATGCAAAGGCACGAAATCGCCATCACCCAGATCGTATCCACGTAAGCAAGCGCCGCCGATTGCATTTGAACAAAGCCGTAGAGATGGCCGTAGGTCTGCTGCACTGCTTCAGTCGGACTGAAGCCTCTCTGAAGAAACGTGGCATTCATTCCATTGGCCAAAGTCTGGAAGGTGTGGTCATAAGCTGTGACATGCAGCGATAAATGGTCTTGATGAACCTGCGAGCGCCTCGCTACTATCGTAGTTACCATCGCGATTCCCACGCTGCCGCCTATGTTCCGGGCCAGATTGATGAAGCTCGACACCTGATTGTTCTGGGCCTGAGGAATTCCGACATAGGCGATGGTATTGAGCGGCACGAACAGGAACGCCAGACCTATCGACTGCAAGCATCGATAGACAATCGCCGCCCTGAAATCGATTCGCGGATTGATATTGGTCATATAGATGAGCGCCCATGCCGAAACCGCGAAGCCGAACGCAATCAACCATCGCGCCTGAACCCTGGTTACCAACGTACCTACGATCGGCATCATGAGCATGATCGTGAGACCGCCCGGAGATAGCACCAAACCCGATAGCTGGGCAGTATAGCCCATAAGCTGTTGCAGATAGAGAGGCAGCAACACCGTAGTACCATAAAGACCGGTGCCAACCACGAACATCATCAACCAGGTGATCGAAAAGGTGGGACTCTTGAACAGCTTGAGGTCAAGAATCGGATACTTTTGGCGCAACTCCCAGATCACGAACCCTATCACCGCGACGACCGATATCGCAGCCAGCCACGCGATAAAGTGAGAGCTCAGCCAGTCCTCTTCCTGTCCCTTATCCAGCACCACTTGCAGGCATCCCAGACCCAAAGCAATGAGACCCAGGCCTATGTAATCGATACTGAATCGAGCGCGCGCTGTTTTGGTCACTTCCTTAAGATAAGGAGGATCTTCGACCATTCGGTAGGTCAGTAGCATCGAGACCATTCCAATCGGCACGTTGATGAAGAAAATCCAGCGCCAATTAAAATGATCCGTGATGTAACCGCCCAGCGTCGGTCCTATCGCAGGCGCCAGCACTACAGCCATCCCGTAGATGGCGAACGCCATTCCGAATTTCTCAGGCGGAAAGGTATCCGCAAGAATAGCTTGCTCGCTCGGCTGCAAGCCGCCGCCGCCCGCTCCCTGGATTATCCGAAACAGGATCAGCATCCCTAGCGAAGGAGCTATCCCGCATAGAAACGAGCTGCAGGTGAAGATCGCCACCGATGCCATGTAGAAGCGCTTGCGTCCTACGACGTTGCCCAGCCATGCACTTAGCGGCAGCACGATCGCATTAGCTACCAGGTAGGCAGTCAGCACCCAGGTGCTTTCATTCACGCTCGCCGACAACCCGCCCGCGATGTGCGGTAGCGCGACGTTGGCGATGCTCGTATCGAGCACTTCCATGAAGGTCGCGATCGTTACCGTAAGCGCGATCGCCCAGGGATTGGCAACAGCTCTGGCTATAGATGCCTCGCCCGCCGAACTCGAGCGCGCTGCGGTGCTCATCTTAGCCAGACCGTAGCATCGACCGACATTCCCGGCCGCAAGCGGCGGTCGCCATTCTGTCCCGAGTTGAGCCGTATTCTTATAGGTAGCCGCTGCACCACCTTGACGTAGTTGCCGGTGGCATTCTCCGGTGGTAGCAGGCTGTACTTCTCGCCGCTCGCCCCACCCAGGCCCTCGACGTAGCCGTCATAGTCGCGATCGGTCGAGTCAACGTAAATCGTCACGCGCTGACCGGGCCTCAGCTTGCGAATCTGGGTCTCCTTGAAATTCGCCGTAATCCAGATGTCATCGAGCGGCACTATAGCCAGTAGCAGCTGTCCGGGTTGCACGCGCTGTCCGACCTCGACCGTCTTCTTGCCGACGACTCCGCTCATCGGTGCAACTATCTTCGTGTATTCGTGATTCAGCAGCGCCTGATCGAGCGCCGCCCTGGCCGCCTTCACCGACGCTTGCCGCGAGCCGATGATCTTCTTCGCCGCGTTGGCCGTCGCGAGTTCCGATTCGAGCGCCGCCTGATCGACCGCCGCGGCGCGGATGCGCTCGTCGTACTCCGCGCCCGAAACCACGCGCTGCTTGTACAACGACGTGTATCGTTCGGCATCCTTCTGCGCCTGATCGTTGGTGGCCGCGGCCTGACGGACCTTGGCCTCAGCCGAGATCTGGCCAGCGCGCGCCGATTCAACCTGTGCTTCGACTTCCGCCAGATTGGCGCGAGCGTTGTCGACCGACGCCTGCGCGTCGCGCGGATCGATCTCCGCCAGCGCGGTGCCGGCCGCGACGAACTGCGTATCCTGCACGTACACGCGCGCGATCGTCCCGCTGATGCGCGAACTGATGGGCGCGATATGCCCGTCGATTTGCGCGTCGTCGGTCGTCACGTAGGTATCCATGTATTGCCACGTGCGATAGCCCGCGATCGCAAGCCCGATCGCGAGCGCCACCAGCACGAGCCTGAATGCGAACCGACCTATCGGGCCGCTGCGGCGCTTCGGCAACGGAATCGACGAGTCCTGCGTATCGACCCGCTCTCGCTCGTCAGCACCGTTGACGCCGGCCCTCTGCGGAGACTGTTCGCGCAACGCGTCCAGCTCGCCCGTGGTTTTTGGATCGCCGACCGGAACGATCTGCGATTCGCGATCTTCGCGCGGCGCCAAACCCATGATTGTCATTTCACCGGCGCGACGATTCGATCGACGTTCTCGCGCAAAATTGCCTGGATAACTTTCAACCGCGCCGCCGAAAACTCCTTCCATCCCAGCAGCCGGAGCGCCGCCGTTCCGCTCGAATGGAACACCAGGATCTCGCCCAGAATAGTCTGCGCGCGCACCGCGACTCGCGGGTCGCCTTCGGGCCGTTTCAGCAGGATCGCGAGCAATTTCGTAAACGCGCGCGCGTTCTTGCGCATGATCCCCTCGAAAATGATCTCGAAGGCCGCGCCCGGTTGCAGTTGCTCGCGCAGCACGAAACGCGACCAACTGTCCGCCTGCGGCGAGCCGATCACCAGCGCCGAAAAGCGCTCGAGCAGTTCATGCAGCAGCGCCGCCGCCGCGTCGCGGTCAAGCTTGCGCTGCGCCAGCGCCCGCTCGATTTTTCCGATCACCGGCGACATCTCGCTCTCCGCCGCCTCGACGATCGAGTGCGCGGCGGCCAGGTAAAGCCCCTCCTTGCTGCCGAAATGGTAGGGAATAGCCGCGAGGTTGGCGCCGGCCCGGTCGGCCAGCATCCGCGTGCTCGCGCCCTCGAAGCCGTAAGCGGCGAAGATCTCCAGCGCCGCCTCGATCAACCGCTGCCGGGTATCCTCGCCGCGGCTCGGCGCCGGAATCGTTTCGCGTTTTGCCGCCTGGATCGTCATCGCCACCTCGCACTCCGGCAGGAGTGCTCCAGCTTGATTCAATCGAATGATTGAGTCAATCGAATGAATCACACCAGCCGCGTCGAGCGCCCTTTTCGCTTCCGCTCAACGCGGACGCGGCCACACCTCCGCGACCTCGGTGGCGAGCCATTTGACCAGCGCCGCATTTACCTCCAGCGGCTTTTCCTGCGCCACCCAGTGTCCCGCGCGAATGGTCTCTTCCTTGAGATTGCGGCAGTAGGTGCGCATCGGTTCCGCGAGGCGCGAATGCGTGCACTCGCAAACGTAGTCGTAACGCGCATTGATGAACAAAACCGGCAGATCGATATAGCCATCGCTGCGCGCAGTCTCGGCATATTTGGCGTTCGCCGAATGATTCGAATACCACGATGACGGCCCGAAGAATCCGTTGCGCTCCAGCGCCGCAACGTAAATGCTCAAGTCCTCTTCGCTGACCACGTCGTTGTCGCGCGGAACGTCCGGGATGCGATTGCCGCCCAGCATCCCGCGATTGCGCCGCGCGGTCGCAGTTACCGCCGGCTTGCCCTCGCCCTCGGCATTGCCTTTGCGGAACGCCAGCTTCATGAAGTTCCGCACTTCGGCGTCCATCGGCGCGATCGACTCGGCAAAGCTCTCCTCGTAGTAGCGCATGTAATCCCACTGGCCCGCCGGATACTCGCTCTCGGGATACACCTTCCGATCGACCAGCGTCAGCGTGTGATCGAGTCCGCGCTCGATCGTGTAGTAGGGCACGCACAGGTTCGCGACCGCGTTGCATCGATCCGGATGATGACTCGCGAGATTCCACACCACTGGACTGCCCCAATCATGTCCGACCCACACCGCCTTTTCGCGGCCGAGCGAATCGATCAAATCGATCATGTCGCGCACGATATGCACCTGCTGGTAGTCGCTGCTCTTCGGATAAACCGTGGAGCGCCCGTAGCCGCGCATGTCCGGCGCAATCACGCGAAAGCCAAGCGCTGCCAGCGCCGGCAGTTGATGCCGCCAGCTAATCGACAGCTCGGGCCATCCGTGCACGAAGATGACCAAAGGCCCGTCTTCGGACCCCGCGGCGAGATAGAAAGTCGTATGCCGATCGGTCTTGGCGGTATGTTCCGTAATTCCCACTGGCGTTCTCCTGATAGCTCGGCGCTCGCGAAGTTGTCGATCGCGCATCGCGCCTGTTCCTGAAACTCTTCGACCGTCGCTAACACGAAGATCGACATGAAGCAACGCGACCGGTGCTCTACGCCACCTCGCTCGCGATGAAAGTCCTCGATATGGAGCCGGGGCCGCACGACGGCGGCCTCTTTGCCATCACGGGGCTTGGCGTCAAAGGCAAGCCGGAGCCGCGCTTCGGCGGCTAATACTTCGGTAGCACGTATAGCGTGATACTCTGCGGCGGCACCGTCGCCTTCAAGGTGCCGCCCGACCAAGCCTGGTTCGCCAGATGAGTAATCGCATTCGATGCGCTTAGCTGGTACACCTGCGCCGAACCTGTAACCGTGAAGTTAGCCAGTGTCAGCGTAATCGGAGTCGAACCGGACAGCACCTTGTTGATTACCATCACAGTCAGCGCTGAATCCGGCGTGCGCTGCGCGGCAAATGCTGAAAGCTGATCCGGGTTAGGAACCACTGCCGATATGCTGGTATCGCCAAAGGCGCCGCGACTACCGTTATAGTTGCGATACATCTGCATTGCTTTGTAAGTCGGCGTCGATGCGTTCGGCACGGTCCAGCGAGTCGCCATGCTAAGCCCATAGCGGCCGAAGATTCCTAGCAGGTCCGCCTGAGTGGTAGCGCCATTGATGTGTCCTTCGGCGCCCCAGTTATATTCGGTCAACGCGATCGGCGTTCCAGGGTAGTACTTGGAGTTCACCCACGACCCCATCCGTGGAATCAGATCTACTTTATCATCGATCCAGCTTTCGGAGACATAGTTGGGATCCCACAGCTGGCGCGTCGAGCGATTGCGCAGCAACTGCATGCTGGCCGAGACATTGTTGCTGAATTCACCGCCTTGCGGATAAAAGTGCAAGCTGAAAATGTCGATCGGACGTCCAGCCGCCTTCCATTGACTTAGCAACCACGGCATATAGTCCTGCCCACCCATTACGTTCTGCCGATCTGGAAACGCGCTCCAATTGTGCGCCGCCGAGTACTGCTGGTCATACCCGCTAAAGCGGTAGCCGTCCCATCCCCATTCCTCAGGAGCGACGATCTTGGCGCCCGGATCGATGGCTTTGATCTTGGCCGAGTAGTCGATCACCTTGTCGCGAATCTCGGTCGCATGAGCACCTACCGGATGCACGTCGCGATGACTCGAGAACCAGATGCTCGATTCGTTGTCCATCAAGTAGTAAGCTAGCCCGCCTTGCGCTGCGGTACCCCACTTAGCGACCAGATGCTTCACCCACGCCTGTTCCGTCGTGGAGTTATCGGCCACGTTCGCATCATTGGGGTTGTTGCCCGTGACGTTGGTGTGACAATCAGCCTTGACGCCATTGCCCGCGTTTGGAAGCCATGGATCAGTGCTGCATTGCGAACCGTACTTGGCGACCGAGAAGCTCGACAGGATTGCGCGGCTGGCTCCTAGCTTGGCGACCCAGCCGATCATCGGAATAGTGAGCATCGCTTGCGCGCCTTGAAGCCTGGATTGCGAGATCACGTCGTCACCGGCGCCACCCGGCGTCGCGCTCGCGTAAGGATAGCTCTCATAGTACCAGTCGGCATCGAGATTGCGCGCGTTGATCAGCCAGTTGTACCGCGTCGCGTTGTTGCCGCCCGAGCGATTAAGCGGTGCGCTCAGGTTCGCTAGCGCCTTCGAATAGCCTTCGCTGACGCCATAGACAAGCGGACTGATAGGACGTCGGCCAGCATTCACATTGATGTTGATTGTGACCGGCGCGTTGAGCGCGAATGCGTTCCCGCTTGCCAGGCTTCCTAGCAAGACGATTATCAGTGCGGATCTGGACATAGCGTTCCCCCTTCTTCATGCCGTAACTCGAGGCCGCGCCTTGAACGCTGTCAGACTAGCAGCTTCCTGCGCAGAGCAGAATGCAACGAGCGAGATGAAATGCTTTTCGAGTCGTCTAATCGGAGCTATTATGTAACATTTATTTGCGTTTGATATATCGGCGTGGAAGGGCGAGACTGCTTGCCGGTTAGTCGTGACGGCAGGCTCGCGCCAGTGGCGGTCTATCAAGAGCTATCAAGGATTAAGCCTGACAGCTCATTCACGACCGGAGGATTCAGCCTTGGACGAACAGATAGCATGGATAGGAGTTGAGGAAGTTCGCAATCATTCGACCTGGTTCCTCGGCATGGGAGTCGCGCTGATTCTCATCGGATCCTTGGCGATCGGATCTGCGATGGCGGCTACCATCCTCTCGATGCTCGTTCTCGGATGGCTGCTGTTCATCGCGGGTCTGTTCGAGATGGTTCATGGCTTTGCGCGCCGGCGCTGGAGCGGTTTTTTCATCAACCTTCTCGGCGGCGGGCTGTACGCGATGGCTGGATTCATCATCCTCATCAATCCGGGTCTCGCGGCCATTACTTTGACCCTGATGATTGCGATCCTGTTTTTCGCGACTGGAATGTTCCGCATCCTCATCGCGCTTTCGACTCCGCTGCATCATCGGGGCTGGCTGGTGGTCAATGGATTGATTTCAATCGTGCTGGGCCTTTCGCTCTGGAGCTCGTGGCCGACCTCCGGGTTCTGGGCGATCGGCCTGTTTGTCGGTATCGACATGATCTTCGACGGATGGACCGAACTGATGCTCGCGATGAACGTCCGCAGAATCGCGACTGCCGCCCCAGCCTAGGCTCCAAGGTGCCGCGCCTGACTAGCTTGATGCGTCTATGCGTTGCGGATCGTCAAGCCGCCATCGACCGGGATGACCGCGCCGGTAAGATAGGACGCCGCCGGCAGGCAGATGCTGAACGTGATGTGCGCGACCTCCTCCGGATAGCCGTAGCGCTTCAGCGCGGTGCGCCGCTTGGCGAAGATGGTCTTGTGCTCCTCGGGAATCGAGTCGGTGAGTCCGGTGCGGATCGGTCCCGGACAGATGCAATTGACCGTGATTCCCTCCGGACCCAGGTCAACCGCGAGCGCGCGCGTGAGCCCGATCACGCCGGTCTTGGCGACCACGTAAGGGCTGTCGCCAGGCGTCGCGCCGAGTCCCTCGGTCGAGGCGATATTCACGATTCGCGCCGCGTCGGACTTGCGGAGATGGGGCAGCGCCGCGCGCACCAGCCGCTGCTGCGCCGTCAGCAGCCCCTCGATGGTTCGGTCCCAGACGCGGTCGTAGCCGTCGTCGTCGAGCGGATGAAAACCGGCGAAGCCGGCGTTGTTGATCAGGATATCCAGCCGGCCGAAGCGGTCGGCGACCTCGGCGACCACGCGCTTGATATCGGCGTGATCCAGAACGTCGAGCCGCCACGCCTCGGCGCGCCCGCCCTCGGCCTTGATTTCCTCAAGCACGCGGGCGAGGCCGGCTTCATTGATATCGGTGATCGCGACCAGCGCTCCTTCCTGCGCGAACAGATGCGCCGTGGCGCGGCCCATCCCGCTCGCGGCGCCGGTGATCAGCACGGCGCGTCCCCTCACGGATCGATCCAGTTTTTTGATCGCTGCCATCTGCGTTCTCCTCAATGCTCAGGCGCTGTAACTAGCCGCCCTCGAGCTCATTTGCTGAGCTTCCACTGAATTAATGTCGCGTCGCCGTGATCCTCGAAGACTGCTTCGACGTCGACGTCGAAGGGCGGGTTCTGCGCCGGATCGCCGAGCAGATTACCGACCATCCGGATGTTGTCCGCGTCGGGCAATTCGACCACTGCGACGATATATGGGCACGCGCCGCGAAGCGCAGGATGAACCGGGTTCCACGTTCGCACCCAACTGAAGAGGCGACCGCGGCCGGAGACCTTGTGCCATCCGAGATCGAACGAATGGCACTTGTGGCAGATCGGTTCGGGGCCCCATTGGAAAGCACGGCAGGAATTGCATCGCTGCACCACCAGTTCGCGACGCTTCGCGGCCTCCCAATATTCCTTATCGAGGCCGTTGCGCATCGCGCGCGGAGTCGGCAGACCTTCGGGCAGATAATGTTTTTTGTCTTCGGCCATGATGCGATTCTCCTAGAGGCTGTGCACGATCAAGTCGCTGACTGGCGTGACCATCGGGCCGGATGCGACCAGCGAGATTTTGCAATCAGGCACCTGGCAAGTTGAATCGCCGCGCACTTGCCGCACTGCTTCGGCGACCAGCTCGAGGCCGTGCATGTAGCACTCGGCGATATTGCCGCCGCTGGTATTGACCGGCAGCTTGCCGTTCGGAGCGGTGATGTTCTCGAAAGTGACGAACTCCATCACCTCTTCGGGCTTGCAGAAGCCGTGCTCGGCGAGGCTTACCATCACGGCGCCGCTGAAGTGTTCGTAGATTTGCGCGCAATCGACGTCCTTGGCGGTGATGCCCGCCATCTCGAACAGCCGCGGCGCCAACGTCTTGAAATTCGACGCCGAGTAGTCGGGGGAATTCTCGATCGTCGCGCCCTGCCGATAGTCGGAGCCTTGCGCGGCCGCCATCACGTAGGCGGGCTTTTTGCGCGTGTCGCGCGCGCGGTCGGCGGTGGTGAGAATCAGCGCGGCGGAGCCGTCGTTCTCCATGCAGCAGTCGTAGAGATGAAACGGCTCGACGATCCATCGCGACTTGTCGTACTCCTCGCGCGTCAGCGGATGACCGTACATCACGGCGCGCGGATTGAACTGCGCGTGGTAGTAATCGGCGAGCGCGACTGCCGCGAGCGGTTCGCTGTTGATGCCGTACTGGTGCATGAAGCGCCGCGTACGCAGCGCGATCCATTGCGCGGGTACGTATAGTCCGTAAGGTGCGGTGTAGGCGCCGGGTCCCGAGATGTCCTTGCTGACCGGAGCTTGTCCGAAGCGGCCGAACTGGCCTTGCGCGAGCGCGCGGAACACCACGACGTATTTCGCGAAGCCGGCGACCAGCGCTGCGCAGGCATTGCCGACCGCCGCGGAACCGCCGCCGCCGCCGCCGCCCCACACCATCCCGGCGAAGCTGAGTTGCTTGAGTCCGAGCGCGGTCGCGAGGCGCGAGGCGTCGTTGCGATCGTTCGCGTAGCCGGAGATGCCGTCGATATCGCGCACGTCGATACCGGCGTCGTCAGCGGCTTTCAGGATCGCTTCGCACGCGAGCCGAAACTCGCTCACCGGCGCCTGTGCGCGTTTGTAATAGGTAGTCTCGCCGACACCGACGATCGCGACTTTGTCCTTGATCGTGTTTTCGCTCATAACGTCCTTCTCTCATCTCTCACGTTTCGCAGCATCTTGTCATTCTGAGCCGAAGGCTGCGCAGGCGAAGAATCCCGGACCTTTTGCTACGTTCAGCAGTGCATCGGGATCCATCGGCTTCAGAACTCCACAGGCTAAAGCCTGTTGCCACAATGAAATGCGCGTTCCCTACACCGCGGTGTAGCCGCCGTCCACCACGAACTCGGCGCCGGTCACGAACGACGCTTCATTCGAGGCGAGGAATAGTACGACCCACGCGACTTCCGCGGGCGTACCGGCGCGCTTCATGGGCGCGATCGCGGCGATCGAGTCGATTTGATCCTGCGACAGGATGTCGATCATCGGCGTTTTGATCACGCCCGGATGAACCGAATTGACGCGGATATTGTCCGGCGCGTAGTGCACCGCGCCGACTTTACTGAGAACTCGGACCGCGCCCTTGGTGCCGTGATAGGCGGCCGCACCGGCCGAGCCGATGATTCCGTAGATCGACGAGATGTTCACGATCGAGCCGCCGCCGCGCTTGCGCATCGCAGGCACGGCGAACTTCATCCCGAGCCATACGCCCTTCTGATTCACCGCGACGACCGAGTCCCATTCTTCTTCGCTGGTGTCCTCGATCGTTTTGAAATTGAGGATGCCGGCGTTGTTCACCAGGATGTCGAGGCCGCCGAATTCGCGCTCGCATTCCTCGATCGCCGCGCGCCAATCGGCGCCGCGGGTGACGTCGAGATGAATCGCAAACGCGACGCGCGCGCCCGCCTTCTTGTTGATTTCGCTGGCGAGCGCCTGCGCCTCGCGATCGAGCACGTCGCCGATGACGACTTTGGCGCCTTCGTCGGTGAACATTTTGGCTTCGGCGGCGCCTTGTCCGCGCGCGCCGCCTGAGATGATCGCTACCTTACCTTTGAGCCGGTCCATGATTGCTTGCCTCCTGAGTTGCGCGGGGAGCGGG
>NZ_JAUSKL010000096.1 GCF_030646925.1 Candidatus Binatus sp.
TTCCGCGATATGCACCGGACCGACCAGCCGGAGCCGGTTGCGATCCATCGTACGGCCCTCCTCAGACGCTATCTCGCAAGCGATTTGCCAGTTGGTCGATAGCGCGTCGAAGCCGTCGGCGTTAGTAGCCGCCACGCAGAGCATCCCGAAGCCGTACTTACCCGCGGCGCGACCACCTGAGGGACTAACAGCACTAGCCACCGCAATCTCGGGATGCGGCTTGGTGTAAGGCATCAGGTGCGCTCGCGCATTGACGAGGTTGTACCAGTCGGACTTCTCGGTGACGGTCTCACCATTGAACAGGCGCATGATGACCTTGATGCCTTCCAGCATGCGATCGCGCTGAGTCATCGGATCGATACCGAGCATCATGGCGTCGGAGGGTAGCAGGCCGGGGCCAACGCCCAGCATCACGCGGCCGCGCGTCTGATGATCAAGCTGGATAATCCGATTCGCGGTCATCAACGGGCTGTGATACGGCAGCGACACGACGCCGGTGCCGAGGCGGATTTTTTTGGTGCGCTCGGCCGCCGCGGCGATAAAGACCTCGGGCGATGCGATAATCTCGAAGCCCGCCGAATGATGCTCGCCGATCCAGGCTTCTTCATAGCCGAACCGGTCCAGGTTCTCGATCAATTCGAGGTCGCGGTGAATCGCTTCGGTCGGGTCCTGATCGAGCGGGTGGAACGGGGCCAGAAAGATACCATTACGCATCGGGATGGTACGGGTCATGAGTGGTTATCTCCTTCGTCCTGCGGCGGATCTAGCGGATCTAATCGTTGAGTATATATTGCCTTGCGTCGATTGCCATCTACGCGGAATTCGCCAATTCGCTAAGCTGCCGGAACAATATGCACCGGCGTGCGGCCGTGAAGTTCGATCGGCAGAGACGCGGCGCCGGAGTTATCGGCGGCGAACGGATGCTCGGCGCCATTGCGCATCACGTACTTCGCACCCGGGCGCAAGCGCTCGATCCTGATCTGCTGCGCGGTGGACTCGGCGCCGGGATACAGCACCAGGTCGAGGTCGTCGCCGTCGCTGAATGCGCGCGCTACCAGCACGTCGGGATACTTCGCGTCGGCGAGAATCGGCCCGCGTAGCGCCGCTTCGGGCGGACCCTGCATCACGGTGTTGCGGAAGTCGTCGCGGCGATGAATTCGCGCGCGCACCGCGGTGATGTTCGACAGGTTGGACATCTTCGAGTAGCGCAAGATGCCGCGTTCGTCGGTACGTCCGCAATCCTGGTCGAGCGCGCGCTCTGCCGCGTCGGCGGTGTCGTAATCGCCGAACTCGCGCGCCGAATCCATGATCATCGCATAGGCGCCGCCGAAGCCCGGCCGATAGTTGCCGAAGTCGAAGCCGCGACCTTTCAGGACCACGCGCTTAGCGCCGGCTGGATCCGGCTTGATGATGTACTGCAGTTCCTTGCGGCCAATCGCCCACATCCGCTGCGCGCGCTGGGGCGCGAAACAATTCTCGAATCCGGCAAAGCCGGCCTCGCCCGCCGGGAACGGAAAGCGGATGCCCGTCAGCGACGAGCGGAGCCCGATCACGCTGCCGCTGTAGTCGGTAAATTCAGTGTCGAGATTATGCAGCCATCGCTCGAGCGTCGCCGCAGTGTAGGAAGTCCCAAACAGGCGATCGTAGATCGCGAGCGAGGTCATGCCGTAGTGATTGCAGATCGGATAGACCCAGTTAGGCTCGCACGGATAGAGGCAAAACTCGGAATCGAGGAAGTTCTTCAGCACCGACTGCTCGATGCTATGAACGTCGTGATGGAAAACGCGATGCTTGTTCAGGCGGAACGGCAAGCTGCCCGGCTCCGCGTAGCGGCGATCGCCGGTATTCGACATGTACATGCATAGCTGGATGCCGAGCCATCCGGTGAGCATGATGTTATCGCGCGCCGCGGGATCGGGATTGGTCACGTTCAGATGACCCCAGGCCGACTCATAGACCCAGTAGCCCCAAATCTGCCGCTGCAGGTAAAGGTCGATCAAGTTGCGTTGCGCCTGCGACAGGTAGCCGTGGAAGCTAGGCGCATAGTTGCATTGCAGCATCCCCAGCATGTAGCCGAGCGAATTAATCTGATAGCGCAAGGCGGAAGTCTGGAACTGGTCCACCTTATCGAAGCCGTTGATTTCGCCGACCGGCTGCAAGGCGCGATCGAATCCGTAGCGGAGCGCCGAGAGATCCTCGGGCGTTAGTTCGCGCTCGATGGGTGAAGGCACTGGCGCGGCTATCGCGGCAGCTTCAGCGATCGCGTCGGGCAGGTAGCGATTGCGAGCTTCGAGCTTCGCGAGTTCCGCAGTTTTGCGCGCGCTGTATCGGCTATAGGCATAGATGCCGGCGCCAGCAACCATAGCCGCAAGCAGGAAAGGCGCCGGCGTCCAAATCGAGTCGCCAGTCATGCTGCCGGCGGCCGGCGCCGCTCCCAGCCACACGATTATCGGCGCTATCACCATCCCGGCGCCGAACCATGCAAACACCGCAAGGCCAAACAGCGCAAGCGTGATCGGAAACAGCAGGATCGCCCATCCACCGACGGCGACGAAACCGCCGCCCGGTATCCAGAGGCCAAGGCCCGCCACCTGGGTGGCAGCCGATGCGTTGAACAGGATCGGCAGGATACCCAGCAGCAGCATCGCAGCGTAAATCAGCGCGGTGCGGCGATGCCGTGCGGTGGTGACCGGTCCGACGATCGCTTGTCTGCGGATGAAGGGCTGAACGATTTCGCGCGGTATAACTGCCATGATTTCTCTCCTGAAGAAATTTCAATCAACGCGCGGGCGTTAGGGCCGGGCCACGCGAGACCTCTGCGCTAGCGAGCTGCGATGCATGGTGATGAGCAGCGTGATGATGCGCGCGGATGCCGTAGATTCCGCCGATTGCGAGCGCCACCTCGAGCGACGCGGCAATCGCGATCCAGCGGATACTGCGGCGGCCCGAGAACGCGCGGCCCGCGCCGGGCGCCGGCGAACCAGCGCCGTCGAGGCGCCACGCGGTCGCAGCGTTATCGGGCACAATCGCAGCGTCGCGCCGCAGCACGAATCGCTTGAAGCCGTCGAGCCCGATCAGAATCTGGCCCACGATGAACGCGGCGAATGCGCAGCACGGCATGATCTGGTCCCCTAAAACTCCCCAGCGATCTTTTTCCCATAGGCGGGCGGCTCTTGTCCAATTCGAGCCGACGCTGCGCAGGCGAAGAATCCCGGCGTTCGTAAAAGCTGGCCTCCGCTCCGAAGCTAACCTGCTGCATTGCTCTTTTGGCAGCGGTCTTATTTGCGATCGTTCTTGATCGCAGATTGCCACATCTTCTGCAGATTCTTCAGGCCATCTTCGAAGGTCTTGCGATACTCCTTGGCCTGCTTGATAGCTTCCTTGCCAAGTCCGCTCTCGCGAAGCGACTTGGTGAACGACTCATTAGCCGTGCGCCATTCCTCGATCCACGATTCCAGTTGGCTTGCGGTTCTTTTCGACTCGGGCTTGCCTTCCTTGTCCGATTGAGACTTCGACGGCGTGAGCAAGTTGCGAACTTGCCGTTCCCAGGCCGTGAAGCTCTGATCGATCGCGGCGACATAGCCGTCCTTCGCCGAGCGCGCCATGCTGATCCAGCGTTCAACTTGGCGCTCGGCATCCGGGATTCGACGTTTGCCCAGGTCGCTTATCGCATTGCCGATAGTTGAGAGGCCGTCCTCGTATGCGCGCGTGATGTCGCGCAGCACCTTGCCAATTCCGCTCGACTCGTCCACTGGGATGAACTCCTTTGCACCGCCTAACAGCGCGCTTAGGTTTCGATTACCACTCGTTTCGATTGATCGCCTATTCTGTCGTAACAAAAAGGCGCGCAAATCCCAACCGCAATCGCTTTCATCGCACGCCGCGGTTTCACTGCGGCGACGTGCGTGATAATTCCCCAAGCGAGACACCGCCTGCCCGGAGGTTCGCGATGAAAGCTGCCGTCTATTACAAGAATGGCGATCCGAGCGTCCTTAAATACGAAGACGTCCCGGATCCCGTATGCCATCCGAAAGGAGTTGTGATTCGCGTCGAGGCGGTCAGTATCGAGGGCGGCGACACGCTCAATCGATGGCGCGGTGCGTTGCTGACGACTCCGCATATCGTCGGCTACCAGGCCGGCGGCGAGATCGTCGAGGTCGGCGCGGACGTGACCCATCTTCGCGTCGGCCAGAAGGTCACGACCGTGTTCGGCGCCGGATCGCACGCAGAGTTGCGCGCGGTGCCGGCGCGCAATGCGTGGCCGATACCCGCGGGCTTCGACGTGAAACTGGGCGCGGCGATTCCTGTCCCGTTCGGCACCGCAGACGATTGCCTGTTCGAATTCGGCCATCTGAAAGCCGGCGAAACGGTGCTGGTGCAAGCCGGCGCGAGCGGTGTGGGCGTCGCCGCGATCCAGCTAGCCAAGCGCGCGGGCGCGACCGTGTTTGCGACGGCCTCGAGCGACGAGCGGCTCGAACGGTTGCGGCCGCTCGGGATGGATCACGGAATCAACTACCGAACCGGCGACGTGGCCAAATCAGTGAGGAGCTTGACCAATAACAAAGGCGTCAACCTGGTAGTCGATCCAGTTGGCGGATCGACGCTGCAAAGCAGCATCATGTCGCTCGCTTACCGTGGCCGCATCTCGATGGTAGGCGCGGCCGGGCGAGAAGCGATGACTGTGGACGTGTCACCGCTGATGGCGGGCAATAGTTCCTTGACCGGAGTTTTCCTCGGCGCCGAGTTGACGACCGATCGCGCGCATAACATGATCCAGCGCCTGGTCGATGAAGCGGCGCGCGGCGAGTTCAAGGTGGTTATCGATCGAACCTTTCCACTTTCAGAGGCGGCCGCAGCCCACACCTATATCGAGAGCAGGCAGGCGGTCGGCCGCGTGCTGCTGATTCCTTAAAGGTGTGAGATGCGCGCCGCCCCCGAGTGGATGCGGTCAGGAGGCGAAAATCTCCTCGAAGAAAGCAGCCATCTGTTTCCATGATCGCTCGTCGACCTGCTTGTTGTATCCTATGCCCGGCATGTTGAGGCTGTCGGAAATCGGATTGGTAAAGCTGTGCTTGGCGTTGCCGTAAGTCAGGACCTGCCAGTCCGCGCCCGCCTTGGTCATCTCGGCTTCGAACGCGTTGACCTGATCGACCGGGATCATGGTGTCGTTGGCGCCGGTGAGCACGAGGACCTTGGCCTTCACCTGTCCAGCCTCGGCGGGACGCTGCGTCTGCAGGCCGCCATGAAAGCTGACGATCCCGCGAAGCGGAGCGCCGTCGCGAGCTAGTTCCAGAGTGAAGGTGCCGCCCATACAGAACCCAATAGCAGCCAGGCGGCTTGCATCGACGTTGGGAAGCGAGGCCAGCTTGTCGAGCGCCGCGCGTCCGCGCCCGCGAAACTTCTTCGGATCCGAAAACAGCGGCATCGCATGCTTCATCGCCTCTGGCAGGTCGGCTAACTCGATACCATTGCCGTAAGGATCGCCGGCGAAAGCGACATAGCCAAGTTCGGCGAGCCGTTCGGCGCGACTCTTGGCGTGCGCGCCAAGGCCGAATGCCTCAGGCATCACGAGGACACCCGGGCGCTTGCCGGTTTTGCGCTCATCGACGGCGTGATAGCCGCGAAGCGTTACGTCTCCATCCTTGTACTCGATCGTCTCAGTCTTCATGCAACTCTCCTGCGCGAGTGTAAGTAGCTGTCAGTCTTTTAGCTTAATTTCACGATTGTGGCAGCTTGATCAAGGCTTCGCCGGGGGCCGGGACCTCCTGCATTCGCAAGGTGGTGTCGTTGTCGAACTCGAGATGCAGCGCGCGGAGCATCATGCCGTGCATGCGATAGGTGGTGATCACGTAAAACAGCTCGACGATCTGCTCGTCGCTCAGGTGACGTTTTAGTTCGGCGAAGGTTGCGTCCTCGACCAGGTTTCGTCCGATAAGCTCGTCGGTGGCGGCCATGACGGCGCGCTCCGCCGGAGAGTACGCGGAGGATGTCGTCCAGTTTTTGATAGCCGCGAGCTTTTCCTCCGGCATCCCGATCATGCGTGAGACCTTGTGATGCTGCGAGTACTCGAATTTGCAATCGCCCACAATCGCGTTGCGGAGAATCGCGAGCTCGCGCAGGACCGGATCGAGCTTGCGGCCTGGCGCCAGCAGCCCCCACACGATCTCCGTCGAGAGCTTGAAGATGTCGGGCACGAGCGCGAGCGTCGTCCAGTAGTCGCCACGGGTGCCGGTGGTCGTGCCCGGTTCGGCGACCGGATCGCGGTCACCAAAAATCTGCTGATATATTTTCCGCGTCTCGGGAGTCGCTTCCGCGAGGCCTACCTCTCGTACCCGATCACCCATATCTTCCTCCGCAAGTGCAGGCCTTTACGACAAGATCATGCCTCAAGAACGCAATCGATGCGAACAATCTGCTCCGCGTGACAGTCGCGCGCCGCGAAGTCCAGCTAAAAATCGAGGCCCAACTGCTTCACCGATGCCTTGATTCGCACCTTGAGTTCGGCGTCCTGCTGATTGAGATCGCGCGTGTAGCAGCAAAACTCGAGTTGGATGCCGTTGGGATCCTTGAAGTAGATCGATTTGGCCCAATCATGGTCGAAGACTTCGGTGACCTTTACGCCCTTGTCGATCAGTTCCTGGCGTTTCTGTTCGAGCGCGCCTTCGCTGCCCGCTTCGAAAGCGAAATGATAGAAAGCGCTCGGCAAGCCCAGTCCGCGATTGATGCCCGCGTCGTACTCCGCAGGAATTCCCGGAACGTCGCGCGCTTCCATGAACGCGATCAACTGGTCGCGGCCGCAATCGATGATCGCGTGGCGAATCTGGCCGCCTTCCTTGATCTCGATCGCGTCGAAGCGCACGGTCCTGAAGCCCAGGACGTTTTCGTAAAAGTCCTTGGTCTTATCGAGATCGAGGGTCGATAGTCCGATGTGCGAGAATCCTTTGTTAGCCATTGCGGTCCTCCTGCCGTTAGCGCATCCGAGCCGTTTCTGCCGTGATATCAGCCAGACCTACTCACTCCATGTGCCTAACGGCGGCTGAAGTCAAACCAGATTTGCAGCATCGATTCGCTTACAGCGTAATCTCGCGTCGCAGCAGATCGTCGTCGCGTGAGGAACTGCCCGCGTAGATAGTGTGAGTGCCGGGTTCGAGGCGCCAGCTCTTCGCGGACGCGTCGTACCATCGCAGGCTGTCGAGCGGTACTTCGAATCGAAGAGTCGCGGTTTCGCCGGGTATCAGGCTGACGCGCTTAAATCCACGGAGCAATTTTTTCGGACGATCGACCATCCGGCCGGGGAAGCCGACGTATATCTGCACGATTTCATCGGCCGCGACCTCGCCGAGATTGATCACCGAGACGGAAACGACGATTCCCGCGCGAGAGCGGCGCGCCTTCAACGCACGATAGCCGAAGCGCGCGTAGCTCTGGCCGTAGCCGAAAGCGAACGCCGGCCTGATACCTGATTTTTCGAGCAGGGTGTAACCGTGGTACGGACCGTATTCGATTGACTCCGCATCCCGATCGAAGAACGGCAAATCCGAGGCCGAAGCCGGCACGGTGAACGGCAGCTTGCCCGACGGCGAGACCTCGCCGAACAGAAGTTTCGCCAGCGCGCGGCCGCCCTCCATGCCCGCGTAGAAGGTCTGCATCACTGCGGGGACGTCGTCGATCCATTCGTTCATCAGGACCGGCGATCCTGCGATCACGATCACTACAGTGCGCGGATTGGCCGCGGCGATTGTTTTGATCAACGCGATTTGATCCGGCGAGAGACCGAGATTGTCGCGATCGCCACCGATCGATTTTTGCGGGACCTCGACTCTAACATCGCCCGACATGTCGCCCGGGATGAACTCGCCTTCGTCGCGCGCGGTGTAGCCGACGACCACTACGGCGGCATCGGCAGCTTTGGCGGTTTCGGCAGCCGCATCGGAATCACCTTCGTCGCCGGCAAAGACAACCTTCGCGTCGCCGAGATAGTCCTTCAATCCGTCAAGCGCAGTGACCACATATGGAGGCCAGACGCGGCTCGAGCCGTTGTCACCAGTGTTCGCGATAATCGCGAGGCGGCCGGCCACCGCGACCAGGCGCACCTCGATTTTGTCGAACGGTAACGCGCCATGATTCTTCAGCATCACCGCCGACTTGAGCGCCGCCTCATGAGCGATCGCGCGATGCGCCGGCGACGCGACCAGGTCGATCGAATAATTATCGAGCGGATCTTCGGCGCTTGCGAAGCGGTAGAGCGTAGTCAGGATGCGGCGGCATGCGGTGTCGATCACCTGCGGCTCGATCGCGCCGGATTTTACCGCGGCGAGCAGTTCGGCGCCGAAGTGAATCGGCTCGGGATTCTCGACGTCGAGGCCGGCCGCCGCGGCGTAAGCGCGGTAAACGCCGAGCACCCAATCCGAATGCACAAAGCCGTCGAAGCCCCACTCGCCGCGCAGAATATCGGTAAGCAATTCGCGATTCTGGCCGCAGTACTCGCCGTTCATTTTGTTGTACGCGGACATCACGGAGGCGCATCCCGCGTCGAGGATTCGTTTGAAGTGCGGCAGGTACACTTCGCGCAGCGTGCGCGGATCGATTCGCACGTCGATTTTGAAACGCGCGTTCTCGATCGAGTTCAGCGCGAAGTGTTTCACCGTCGCGACGACGTTATGCGCCTGGATTCCGGTGGCGAGCGCCGCGCCCATCTCGCCGAGATGCCACGGGTCCTCGCCGTAGGTTTCCTGCGCGCGGCCCCACGCCGGATGCCGCAGCAGATTGACGCACACCGCGCCGGAAAAGTTGCATCCTTGCGCGCGCGCCTCGATCCCCATGACCTCGCCGATTCGCCGCTCGAGATCGACGTCGAAGGCCGCGCCGCGCGCCATCGTGCACGGAAAGCAGGTCGAGTTGCCCCGTGCGACGCCGCGCGGACCGTCGGTGAAATATAGTGCAGGGACGGTGAGGCGCTCGCATCCGCCGCCGGCGCGATACGGATGAGCGCTCAGCCGGCCGCCGCTTTCTCGAATCTGCTCGAAGAAGCCGTGACCCGACATCATCGCGATTTTCTCTTCGAGCGTCGCGAGTTCGATGATGCGCGCGACTTGGCCTCCGATCTCGTCGTCGGTGATGCCTTTGCGCGGCAACAGATCCATCGATCGCGTGATCGCCGAGGCTTCAGTCGCCCTTGAATTTCGCCGGACGCTTTTCGAGAAACGCGCGCACTCCTTCGCGGAAATCATTCGAACTGCCCGCGATTCGCTGCGACTGACGTTCGAGATTCAGTTGCTCTTCGTAGGAGTTGTCGAGGCTCTCCCAGTAGAGGCGGCGAATCAGGCTGAGCGCCTTGGTCGGTCCGTTCGCGAGGTCAGCGGCGAGTTCCTTCGCCTTGCCGATCAATTCGGCATCGTCATAGACGCGATTGATCAGTCCCCATTGCAGCGCGGTTTCAGCGGGGAGCTTTTCGCCGAGCAGCGACAACTCCATCGCGCGGGCCTTGCCCAGCAATCGCGGCAAAATCCAGGTCGACCCGCCGTCGGGCACGAGGCCGATACGCCGAAACGCTTGCAGGAAATACGCCGATCGCGCGCACAGCACGAGGTCGCCCATCAGCGCAAAGCTCATTCCGACGCCGGCCGCGGCGCCGTTGACGGCGGTGACGAACGGCATCTGCAGATTGCGGATGCGCCGCAAGAATGGATGATACAGCGTCTCGAGAATTCCGCCCGCGTCTGTCGAGCCGCGCGACTCACCGGAACGCGGCTGCAGGTTGGCGCCGGCGCAGAAGGCGCGGCCCTCGCCTGTCATCACGAGGCATCGCACGCCGTTTTTTGGATTCTCGATTTCGTCGAATGCTTTCATGAGGCCGCCGAGCATCTCGGCCGAAACCGCATTCATCACCTCAGGATGATTCAACGTAACGATGGCGACGTTGCCGTGAAGGTCGAGCTTTGCGCGATCGAATTCCATGCTTTGCTCCGTCATTCGCGAGAGTCGTGCGTCAGCCCTTCGGCAACCCTAACACGCGTTCGCCAATGATGTTGTGCTGAATCTGATTGGTGCCGGCCGCGATCGTGCCGCCGCGCGCCGCGAGCATCCGGTACGACCACTTGCCGTGATCGGGCGCGAACATTGCCTTGTATTCCAACTGGCTGTACGGCCCGAGCAACTCCATCGCGAACAGGCTGATTCGCATGCTGAGTTCGGTGCCCACCAGTTTCATCATCGAGCCTTCGGGTCCGGGCGGCAATCCCTTGAGGCGCCGCGTCAGTTGGCGGAAGCCGGTGAATTTGAGCGCCTGCTGCTCGCAATAAAACTCGGCGATCTTTTGCCGCACGCTCGAATCGTCCCACGCAGTGCCGCTACCGCGCGGAATCGAGTGCGCGAGCGCGACCAGTTCGTGGATCATTCCGCCACCGCCGCCGCCCGAGCCGTTGCGCTCGAACATCAAGGTGGTGATCGCAACCTGCCATCCCTGGTTTTTGTCGGCGACGAGATTTTTTTTCGGCACGCGCACGTCTTCGAAAAAAACTTCGTTGAATCCTTTCGAGCCGGTCATCTGCACCAACGGACGCACGGTGATTCCGGGGGTCCTCATATCGACCAGCAAATAGCTGATGCCCTTATGCTTCGGCGCGTCGGGATCGGTGCGCACCAGCAGGAAAATCCAGTCGCTGTATTGCGCGTTCGAGGTCCAGACTTTCTGGCCGTTGACGACGAAGTAATCGCCATCTTCGATCGCGCGCGTTTGCAGTGACGCGAGGTCCGATCCTGCGCCCGGCTCCGAGTATCCCTGGCACCAGATCTCTTCGCCGGTCAGCACCTTCGGAATGTGCCGATGCTTCTGCTCCTCGGTCCCCCAATGCATCAGCGTTGGCCCGATAAGCCCGACTCCCGAACCGACGTACGGCAACGGCGCGTGCACGCGCGCGAGTTCCTGATGATAGACGATGGTCTGCAGGATGCTCGCGCCGCGGCCGCCGTATTCTTTGGGCCAATCGATACCGGTCCATCCGCCGCTCGCGAGTTTCTTGAACCATGCGACGCGACGATGCCATTCGTCCTCGTCTTCTTCGGAGAATGCTTCGAGTTCCGAAATGGCTTGCTTGGGCGCGTTGAGCTCGAGCCACGCGCGAAATTCCTTGCGGAAGGCTTCATCTTCGGCAGTGAAATTGAAATCCATACGTTCTCCTGGGTTCAATCCTGCGTCCCGATCGCATTGAACAGACTGATCGGATGCCACGCCGCTAACCTAGAGCATCGGAGGTGCGATCGTAAAGCGCGTCAGTGCTTCTCGAGCGCAGCGCCGATCGCATCGAACGCGAGGAACTGTTCATTCTGCATCGGCACGCTCCAGAAATCGTCGTAGGCGCTGGTTTTTACGATTACCATGTCGTATTTCGGCGACACGTAAACGAACTGGAAGAACACGCCTTCGGCCGAATACGTGTGCGGCGTGCTCGGCTCCATCAACCACCATTGATATCCGTAGCCGGCGCTATCGCCGGGAATGAGACGTCCCCATTGGACTTGCGGTCCGTGCGGACTGGTTGCTGCCTCGACCCACGACGCTGGAAGGAGCTGCTGGTCGCCGGCTTTGCCGTGATGCAGAAACAGCAGACCGAAGCGGGCGTAATCGCGGAGCGTCGCATTGATGCAGCAATACGCGGCCTCGAGACCGGCCTTGTCGGTGAGCCACATCGCATCGCTCTCCATCCCGAGCGGCTGCCAGATTCGTTCGGATAGCATGTTCGCGAGCAGTTTGCCGGTGACGCTCTTCACCAGCATACCCAGCACGCCGGTATCGACGCTGCGATAGACCCACTTGGTGCCCGGTATTTCCGCGCGGTCGACCGACTTTGCGTAGTCGGCGAAGGACTCCGACTGCTCGATCATGGTCTTGCGCCACATGATCGAGACGTCCGACTCCCCGTTGCTGTATTCCTCGGTGAACTTCACGCCGGACGACATCTCGAGGATGTCCTTGATCGGCACGTTGTCGTAACCAGAGCCTTTAAGTTCCGGGACATAGTTAGTGATCGGATCGTCCAGACCCTTGATCTTGCCGTCGGCAAGCGCCAGTCCCACCAAGGTCGAGGTGAACGACTTACCTACCGACCATGAGGTGAACTTGCTCTTGTCATCAGCACCGTTGAAGTAGCGCTCATCGATGATCTTGCCGCCCTTGATGACGAGAAAGCCCTGCGTGCGCGAGCGCTTCAGCAGGTCGTCGAGTGTGTGGTGCTTGCCTGCAAACGAGTAAGTCACGGCGAGTTGGCGCGGCGCTCGCGGCAATTCCGCGACGAAGCCGCCGCGTCTGATCACGTTATATTGAAACGCGCTGTCCATGATGCGAAAAGACTGAGCGCGATTTTGCGGCTGCATCATCTGGGCCCGCTTCGCAACTTCAGCAGCATCATCGGCCAATCCGCCCGATGCGCTTGTCAGTATAGCAGCAATGAGCAGAGCGAATACCTTTCGTCGTATCATCAGTAGGCCTGGCAAGTCTCACACTGGAGGGCGTTGCTTGTGCCATTCAGTGGCGCGCTCATAAGCGGCGCCGGTCTGGATCAAGGTGGCCTCGCCAAGGCGGCGAGCAATTAGCTGCAAGCTGGGTATCGCACCATCGACGCTCGCACCGCACGGCTGAGATAAAGTCGGGTTACGGCTCAAATTAAAAGGACCGGTGAAACCCAAAAGAGGATTCGGGCCGACAAATGCGCGGGCTTCCGTTGGAAATCCAGTCGCCGGGAGCGACGCCGACGCCATCGAGGGACAGGCTACTACATCGACCTGATCGAACAGGGCCTGGAATCGATTTGCGAATCGCTCGCGCACCATGTGAGCGTTAGCATAGGCCTCGCCGGTGATAGTGGCGCCCAGTTCGAGGAACGACCTGAATCCCGGTCCGTAGTCAGCCGCTTGCTTTGGATAGGTCGCTGCGTGAGCCGCAAGAGTCTCAGCCGCACATATAGTGGTCCATGCAGGAAGAGTCGGATCGATATCAGGCATCGTGACTTTGACGATTCGAGCGCCTTCTCGTTCGAGGGTGCGAGCGGCTTCAATCACAGCAGCAGCTACTTCGGGCGACGCGCCGCCGATATAGCTCTCATCGAGACCGATGCGCGTACCCTTAACTCCGTTGTTGGCTGCGGCCGCATAGTCATCGACGTGCGCGCCTAGCGAGGTATCGTCGTTCGGATCTCGACCGGCGATAACACCAAGCACCAATGCGGCATCCAGAACGCTTCGCGTCATCGGACCGATGTGATCGAGTGACTCGCCTAGCGGGAACACTCCGTAACGACTTACGCGCCCCCAGGTAGGCTTGAGCCCAACAATGCCGTTGGCGGCGGACGGGAAGCGAATCGAGCCGCCGGTATCGGTGCCGATCGCGGCATAGCAAAGGCCGGCCGCAGTAGCTACTCCAGAACCGCTGGAAGAAGCGCCCGCCCATAAGGACGCATTCCAGGGGTTAATCGGTCCCGGAAACTCGGGATGGTACCAGATGACTGCGAACTCGGTCAGGTTAAGCTTGCCAAGCAGGACCGCGCCAGCCGCTTCGAACCTATCCACTACGGTAGCATTCGCGTCAGGCCGCCAGTCGCGCAATACCTTGCTGGCGCAGGTTGTAGGAACCCCCTTAGTCCAGCAAAGATCCTTGACGGCCACTGGCACGCCGTGCAGCGGCCCGCGCCAATGACCAGCCTTGATCTCCTTATCGGCCTGCGCTGCCTGACTAAGCGCCGAATCATTCAGCACAGTAAGATAAGCGCGCAAGGTCGGATTGGTTTGCTTGATCCGATCAAGCACGCATCGCGTGACTTCTACTGAACTAAGCTTGCCGTCGCGCAACTGCACCGATAATTCGTGGAGCGACAAGTAGCAGGTTGCTTGCGAGTCCATAGCGTTCTCCTATCAGGCCAGTTGCTCAGCCGAAAGGTTCGCTTACGTTTAAGCTTGCCACGGCAGCGGCATCGGCTGGTTGTCCCCGTGCCGCACCTTGACCGGCGCCGCGCTCAGCGCCGCGATTATCACCATGTCGGTGTCGCCGCTATTGACGATTTGATGTACCGCGTCGCTCGGTATGATCAGGGTCGAGTCAGGACCGAACTTCGAGACTTCGCCATTGATCGTCAGCGTACCCGATCCTTTGAGCACCACGATCGCTTCTTCGCAGGCATGGCGATGCACCGGCGTGCCCGCGCCCGCCTTGATCACCTGTCCCCACACTTCGAGGTTCCTCATGCCATGCTCGGGACCGGCAAAGGTGCGATGATTCAAGCCAGGCAGATTGAATTCCTGCTGTGACGAGTTGTTCACGACCGGCATCTACTTTCTCCCTGTTACCAATTGATTTCGTGCGAGAGCTTATCAAGCCTTGCGATGCTCTTCGAGAAAGCCAAGCACCGAGCGATTGAAGGCCTCGGGCCGTTCGATATTACTCAAATGGCCACTGCCTTCAATGATCGTAAGGCGCGCGCCCGCGATTCGCCGCGCCATCTGGCGCGACGTCGCCGGCGGCGTGAGCGTGTCCTCGTCGCCAACAACGACATGCGTCGGCGCAGTTATCGCCTCGAGGTCGAATACGCGCGAGTAGTTCGCCATGCCGGCAATCGTCTTGAGATAGGACTCCTTGTGCAAGGCCGCCATGCTCGCGACCAGCCGCTCAAAAGATCCCGGCCGCGGAGATTTGCCGAGCAGCGATTTTGCCACTGTCGGCGCGATGTCCTTCGGCTCCTTGCCCGCCAGCAGCGGTTCCTGCCGAAGCCGGATAAACTCGCGGCGCTGCTCCTCCGACAGATGAGAAAATCCGGGCAACGAATCGCACAGCGTCAGCGTCGTCACCCGCTCGGGCCAGCGCGCGACAAAATCCAGCGCGATCACACCGCCCATCGAAAGGCCAACGAGATGCGCACGCGACGCGCCGAAGTGCTCGAGCACGCGCGCCAGATCGGTCGCGAAGTCGTCAAAGTTCAGATCGCCGTTGTAGTCATTGCTATTGCCGTAGCCACGCGCGTCCCACGCCACCGCGTGGAATGAGCGCCCGAACTCTGGAAGCTGATCGTGCCAGTTCGTCCGATTGCCGCCGATGCCATGCATCAGGACCACCAGCGGCCCACTTCCGGCGTGATCGACGGCGATGCGCGGCGGTCCGGCGATGTACTCGGTTTTCCAGGCCGGCATGTTCGATGTTTTCCTTTCGCGCCGATCGTCAATTCGCGCGCAATGCTGGCAGGACTTCGCGATTGAACAACTGATCGTGCAGCGTCAGATGAAAGCAATCGACGCCGAGTGCGTGAAACTCGCGCATCCGATGGAGGATCGTCGCGGGACTGCCAATCAGGCGACTCGCGAAGCCTTCATTGGTATCGAGCAGCGTCAACGGATCGTCCGACACCGCCCACATCCCGCGCGCGCCGCTGGTCCTTGCCCGTTTGCGCGCGACAGTTTCAGGGTCGATCGATTCGATCATTTTATTGATGTGGTGCTCGGCTTCGGCATCGGTCGCGCGGCAAAGTGGAATCGAGTACAACGCGAAGCGCACGCGGCGGCCGGCGCGTTCGGCCTGCTTGCGAACCGATTCGATGATTCGACCGATCTTCTCGGGCGGTCCGCCATTTAGAAACATCCAGTCCGAATGATTCGCCGCCATCTCGATTGCCGCCGCCGATTGCCCGCCCTGCCAAATTTCGAGCGACTGCGCCGTTGGCCGCGGTTCCAGCCTTAGCCCGCCTACATTATAGAAGCGCCCGCGATAGCTGAATTCGTCACCGCTCCAAACGCCGCGCAGAATCTCGATGAACTCGCGTGAGCGTGCGTAACGATCGTCGTGCTCGAGCAATTCCGCGCCGTACATCCCGAACTCGGCCTCGTGCCATCCCGAGGTCACGTTGATTGCCCATCGACCGCCTGTGATGCGATCGATCGTCGCGCCCCATTTCGCAATCGGCGCGGGCAGAAAAAATCCCGGATGGATCGCAGTGACCAGCTTTATCCGTTCGGTGCGCGCCGCGTAGAAGGCGGTCATCGCGAGGCAATCGTAGGTCGAGCCTTCGATCTCGTCGCCAGTGCCCCACCATCGTTGCGCAACCAGCAAGTAGTCGATTCCCAATTGCTCGGCCTGCGCCACGGGATCCAGCAGATGATGATTGAGGTCCGCGCCCGCGAGATCCGGCATCAACGTGCTGGGCGAATTTCTTGAATTTTTTGTGAGCCGCGGCACGCTCATCGCAGTCGGCGCCCAGGTGCAGGTGAGAATTTTGCTCATCGCCGCGTCAATCGCTAATCGCTGTTCGCAATTGCTAATCGCTCTTCGCTTGATAGCCTGCGCCGAGATTCATCCCGAATTCTTCATGCCATTTATAAGCCAGATCGATAATTTCGCCAGCGGCCGTGATCGATTCGAGCGCTGCGAGCACGTCGCGCAGAATTGCGCGCTGCTGAGACGCGTCGAAGGCTTTGCCGAAAGTATTGCCCATCGGAAAATTCACGAAGACGGTGCGCGGCGGTTTGACCTGCGCGCTGAGATCGCGGCCAGTGGAAACGATCACGGTTGGAATTCCTGCTTCCTCGATGACTCGCGCAACCAGACCAACGGTCTGATGATCGAGCGGTCAGGCAGGCACCAGCACGAACGCATCGACGGATTCGTCGCGGAGCTGCGCGGCCAGCCTCGGCGCAGCTTCGTTCACGACCGCGCTCCGGATGTAAGTGCGGCCCATGAAACCGCTGTAGTGATGCGGCGCGACCTCGCCGATCGTGCCGTCCGAGGCCAACTCGCGCAGTCGCTCGATTGGAAAGATGCAATTGATGTCGCGGTCGGCGTCCTGATGGTTGTAATACGAATCGCTGATCGCGAAGAAATGCGGCGACGTGTCCGCGTCGATCGCGTCGAGCCGCAAGTCGTTGCGCGCCAGCGGATCGAAGCGCGGCGCGTCGTGGCGCGATACTCCGCCCGAGGTGAGCATCGCGATACGGCATCGATTCAGCGGCTTCGCGAGACGCGTGAGCGGTGCGGTCTCGTTGACCGTCCATCGATAAGGCGGAAATCCCTGGCTCCGGTAGAACTCATTCAGCCGCGAGACGTATGCGATCGATTCCATCGTTCTTGCTCCTTTAAAAAGACGCCGCGCCTACAGATGCGCCCAGACGCAGATCGCCTGATTGTCCATCGTAACCTTGCCCGACGAGTCGGCGAATTTGCGTGCGGCGTTGCTCATCGCCTCGAGAATTTTGCGCTGCAATTCCGGCGTCTGCTTCTCGAGCATCATGCGGAACGGCATGGACATCGCGCGGCGCTGCGCGGTGAACGCTTCGGGCGAATCGAACTCGAAGCGAACGTTGATCGGCTCGACCCGGATATCCTTGAATCCCGCGCTGGCGAGCGCCTTTTCCAGCGGCCGCGTATCGGCCAGCTTGACCGGCGAGGGCGCATCGGGCGGCGGCGCTGGAAGGTTCGTCAGCGCGCGAACTTCGTCGTCGCCGGTGGAGATTAGCGGCACCTTGGCCGGCGGTCCCCACACCGAGGTGGCGAAGGTGGCGCCGGGTTTCAGCAACTGCGCGACGCGGCGCGGCACCGCGTCGAGACCGGGCACGAACATCAGGCCCCAGCGGCAGATCGCGGCGTCGAAGTTGCGTTCCTCGATATCGAGCGACTCGGCGCCGGTTTCGACAAACCTGATATTGCGGAGTCCGAGCGCGGCGGCGCGTTCGCGCGCGAGATCGAGCATCGCGGGCGATTGATCAGTCGCGATCACCAGGCCGCTCGCGCCAACCTTGCGCGCCGCCGTGATCCCCGGCTCGCCGGAGCCGGTCGCGATATCGAGCACGCGATCGCCCGGCTTGATCCGGGCGAGTTCGACCAGCCGGTCCGACACCGGCTGCCCGGCGCTATCGAGCGACGTCCACATCACCTTCCAGCCGGGCGCCGCCTTGTTCCAGAATTCGCGCTGCTCGCCGCGGACGCGATCGAAATCGCTTTGCGTATCGCTCATACGAATCTCCTTTCGGGCGCGGCCAGTCAGGCCTTGCCAGTGAAATCGAAAATCTGATGCTCTTCCGTGAAGAAGATCGTCGAGCGCTGAAAGTCGATAAACTTCGCCTCGTCCTGCAGCAGAATGCGGCCCGCCTCCTGGCCTTCCGGCGTGCTCCCGCCGGCGGTCAGATCCTCGACGCTGTCCCACCAGACCTCGGTGATGCCCTCGTAGATCGGCGCCATCTTGCGCGCTGCGGACATCGAGGCCGCCATCTCCGGCATGATCGTGTGGCTCTGGACGTACTTGCGCGCGCGGATTGCCTTGGCGACGCTCGCGACCCGCGGGCCGTGCTTGTGCAGCCAGTAGTCGTGGAAGTCCTGGTCCGAAACGTCGTCGCGCTTGCGAATGATGTAAAC
>NZ_JAUSKL010000097.1 GCF_030646925.1 Candidatus Binatus sp.
CACGAATCCTCGTCGGGAAACATCCGGTCGAATTGAAAGACCGTCATTTGCGGCGTGAACTTGGGGGCGCGGGCTTCCTTGTTCCTCATGAAAATAAATGTAGCGCGAATATGCGTCCTAGTCAAGTAGTGCATACTCGCCTTGCTTTACGGGAGAGGGCGCCAAGGTCGCGGCACGCGACGAGGCAGGTGAGGGTGCTGCGATCGGTCTCGTGCAGCGAGAGCGATTGCAGGCATTGCTGGCAGGCATTGAGATCCCTCGACTCGGCAGCCTTCGCTCAAGATGACGGAAAGAAATCCCTTCGGCTGGACGTTTTCGTTTCTTTTCCCTTACGAACAGCGCGAAGCGCGCATCCTGTCACCCCAGGAAGCCCGAAACCCGTGAGGGGTTTCGGCAATTTTGTTCCTTAGTTTTTTCGGGATCCTTCGCCTGCTACTGCTGTTCGCGGGAGTGCTGCGATTCCCCAGGAATCGCGACGCCTTCCTGCTCGCACGTATTCGCGATATCGGACACGGTTGCGCGATGCATATCGCGGGTCCAGCGCAAATCGTCGTACTCGGTGCCGCGATGCATCGTGCAGCGATCGTCCCACATCACGAGATCGTGCAGGCGCCATCGATGCGTGTACACGAACTGCCGCTGCGTCGCATGCGCGATTAGTTGATCGACGAGCGCCAGCGCTTCGTCGTCCGGCATGCCGATGATCCGTCCGATATGCGACGCGATATACAGCGACTTGCATCCGTTCTCCGGAATCGTGCGCACCATCACTTGCGGAACCGGCGGCAATTCCTTTCGTTCCGATTCAGAGAAATTGCTGAAGCCAGTGCGCTGCCTCGAATAGGCGAGTGCGTGTATCGCGATCAGCCCGGGCAACTTGCGCTTCAGGCTATCGTCCAATGCGTCGTAAGCCGCTCGCAGGTCGGCAAATTCGGTATGGCCTCCGACCGGCGCGATCGTGCGCGCGTACAGCAATGACGCACGCGCGGGCAGATATTTGAACGAGCTGTCCGTATGCCAGAGCCGGTTGCCCAGTTGAAGTCCGCGCAGCCGGCTCTTCTCGCCCCAGATTTCATTTCTGACATTGAGATTCGAGATGTCCACCAGTTCCGGCGGCAGCCGCAACTTCGAATCCGGGCGATACGCGCCGATTGTCGGCTCGATCGGTCCGATATATTTCGCGAACGCGACGTGCTGTTCCTGCGTCAGGTTTTGTTCCGGGAAAATGACCACTGCGTAGTCCCAGAATGCTTGCTTGATTGCGGCAACATCGTCCGCATCGAGCGGATGCGCCAAATCGACATCGCCGATCTCGGCGGCGAATTGAGCGGTAATCGGATAGATCGTAATCGCCATTGATTCTTCGCCTCGAGCAATTCTTCCACTCAACGCGCGCGGCTGCGAATCTCGCGCAATACCGGCGCGATATATTCCTTGAATCGCGCCGGATCCTCGCTCATCGGAAAATGCCCAAGTCCCCGCATCGTCTGATACTTCGCACCCTTGATTCGTTTCGCGAGGTCTTCGGACATTTCAGGCGTGCTCGCCCAATCATACTCACCGGTGAGCAGGTAGAGCGGCGTTTGGCTAGTATCAATTTGCTCCGCCGTATTACTCAGATCGTGATCGACTGAGTAATAGTATAAATCGCCTTTGAATACCGGCGGCGCGCCCTGACTATATATCCACGCGGTCTCGCGCCGATACTTTTCGGGACTGGTCGGCGACATCAATCCGTACATCACGCTCGCCTTGTACTCATTGCTGACCCGCGGATGCGACCATTGATCGTCGTAACCGCCGGGTGTCGAAATCGCCGCCTCGACGCCGATTATCGCGCGAAATTTGTCTGCATGATGCAGCGCCAGGTCGGTCGCCAGATGCCCTCCGATCGAACTGCCCATGTACACCGGCCGTTCAAGTGCGAGTTCGTGACTCAGCGTGAGGACGAACTTCATCAGGAAATCCTTCGTGAGCCGATACTCGCTGCGCCACCATTCGATTCCAGTCGGCGGCACCGACTTCCCATGATATGGCAGGTCATACGCGATCATTCTGAAATCGCGCTGGAGCTCCTTGTCTTCCAGTAGATGCCGCCATTGACGGCCGTCGGCGCCCGCCGTGTGCTGCAGCACAAGCGGAATGCCCGCGCCGGTCTCTTCGAAGAAAACGCGGTACTCGATGCTATCGATCGTCAAATAGACGTAACGTCCCGTCGCGGTATCGAAACGTGCCATGGTGTCCTCGCTGTCCCTTTTACGACCGAGATTGGCGCATCAGTTCGATCAATCGGCAGGTCGCGCGATAGTACGGATGAAAGCCGGTCAGGTCGCCCTCGATTTTGAAGTTATGTCGCGTTACCGCCGCCATCAAATCCTGGTAGAACGGCTTCGGCACCGGCTTGAGCAATTCCTGCCAATCATCGAGTGGCGCTGAAATCTGCGCGTCAGTGTTCACGCTCGAAGCCGCCGACGCCCCGAGCGGCGCGAACTCCGCGATCCGTCCATCGCGCATCCGCAGGAGGTACGAATCGTCGCCGACGTCGAAACGCAAATCGGTATTCCAGAGCCGCGCCGCAAGTTGAAATTCGCCGTCGGCATTCGCCGCGGCGGCTATGGCGGTAGTATCGAACAACGCCATCGGCATTACCTCCATTGATCGGATCGATCTCGCGGATCGATCTCGTGCTCTGAGTAATCCTTTTGACCTCTCAAGAAA
>NZ_JAUSKL010000098.1 GCF_030646925.1 Candidatus Binatus sp.
AAGTTGAAATTCGCCGTCGGCATTCGCCGCGGCGGCTATGGCGGTAGTATCGAACAACGCCATCGGCATTACCTCCATTGATCGGATCGATCTCGCGGATCGATCTCGTGCTCTGAGTAATCCTTTTGACCTCTCAAGAAAAGGTCTGCTAACGCTTGCTCATGGCAGATCCCGACTTCAGTCAATTCCGGCTTGTCACCAAAGGGCACTCGTTCGAAGACTTTACCGAGGGCCAGGTGTTTACTCATCATTGGGGGCGCACGATTAATGCCGGCGACAATTCGCTGTTCACCACCGCGACGCTTTCGTACTGCCCGCTCTATTACAACGTCGAGTATGCACGCGCGCACGGCCATCCCGACGTAGTGGTGAATCCGATGCTCGTCGTTTGCACCGTGGTCGGTATGTCGGTCGAGGATCTCAGCGAAGCGGGCGGCCCGTTTCTCGGCATCAACGGACTCAAGTTTCATCGCGCGGTCTATCCCGGCGATACCCTGAGCGCGCGCAGCACCGTCGTGTCGAAGCGCGAATCGGCCAGCCGCGGCAACTTCGGAATCGTGACGTGGCGCACCGAGGCAAGTAATCAGCGCGACGAAATCGTGGTCTCATACGAACGCACCAACCTGGTCGCCAAGCGCCGAGGAGCACCATTGTGAGCTACATGACCGATGAGCGGCGAATGATTCAGCAGGCCGCGCGCGACTTCGCGATGAACGAGGTCCTGCCGATTGCGAACAAGCTCGATCCGGAGCAGGGCGACATCCCGATGGAGCTGCGCGACCAGCTCGCGCAGATGGGATATTTCGGCGTCGTCATCCCCGAGGAATACGGCGGTCTCGGGCTCGGCGCGTTCGAGTACGTCTTGATCACCGAAGAACTGGCGCGAGCGTGGATGAGCGTCGCGAGCATCATCGCACGCGGCAATGGACTCGGCGGCGGATTCTCGCCGGCGCAACGGCGCGAGTATCTCCCACGAATGGCGCGCGGAGAATTTCTGGGCGCGGCGGCGCTATCTGAACCCGACGCCGGTTCCGATCTCGCGAACGTATCGTGTAAGGCGACCCGCGACGGCGACGGCTGGGTCCTCAATGGCACCAAGACCTGGTGTACCTTCGCCGACGGCGCGGATTTTATTTCGGTGCTCGCGCGCACCAAGCAGCCATCGGATCCGCGCAAGCGCCACGAAGGTATCAGCCAATTTTTGGTGCTGAAGGAGCGCGGCAAGTTTCCGCCCGGGCTTACCGGTTCGTCGATTCGCAAGATTGGTTACTTCGGCTGGAAGACGTGGGAGCTGCACTTCGACAATTTGCATGTGCCTGCCGACGGATTGCTCGGCCGCGAACGCGAAGGCGGTGGGGAGGGGAGCGCTTTCAAAGGCACTGTGAGCGGACTCGAAGTTGCGCGCGTCCATACCGCGGCGCGCGCGATCGGGCTTGCCCGCGGCGGTTTCGAAGACGCGCTTGCCTATGCGCAACACCGCACCGCCTTCGGCCAGCCGATCGGCGAATTCCAGGCGATTCGATTCAAGCTCGCCGACATGGCGACCGAGATCGAAGCGGCGCGGCAGCTTACCTACTTTGTCGCGACCGAGGTCGATAGCAAACGCCGATGTGACAAGGAAGCTTCGATGGCGAAGCTGTTCGCCTCCGAGATGGCCGAGCGCGTCACCAGCGAGGCGCTGCAGATTCATGGCGGCTACGGCTACACCAAAGATTTTCCGCTCGAGCGCTACTGGCGCGACGCTCGCCTGACGAAAATTTTCGAAGGCACTTCGGAGATTCAAAAGCGAATCATCTCCGATCGATTGCTGCCGAGGACCAAACGATGAGCGACGCCACTTCGACCCTAACCGGCGCAGGAAATTATTTCGAAGATTTCGAAGTCGGCGCGAAGATGCGTCACGCGCGCGGCACCACGATCGGCGAAATCGAAAACCAGATGCTCACCAAACTCGTGCTCAACACCGCCGACGGCCACTACAACGAGCATCGCATGCGCGGCACGCAATTCGGCCAGCGCCTCGTGTTCGGGCTGGTGACGGGCTCGGTCTGTATCGGCCTCACGATGCAGGACACTGGCGAAAACGCGCTCGCCGAACTCGAACTCACCGGCATCCGCTTTACCTCGCCAGTCTTTCACGGCGATACGCTCTACGCCTACACCGAGGTGCTCGAGAAGCGCAATTCCGATCGCGACGATGCGGGCGTCGTGCGCTTCAAGCATTGGGGCATCAAGCAGGACGGCAAGATCGTTTTCGAGGGCGAGCGCACCGTCCTGATCAAGCGACGCAGCCATTGGGGCAATCGATGAATGCGCGCACGGGTCCGCTCTCAGATGTGCGGATCCTCGATCTCACGCAAGCGCTGGCCGGTCCATTCTGCACGATGCTGCTCGCTGACCTCGGCGCCGACGTGATCAAGGTCGAGCCGCCGGGCGGCGACATGTCGCGCACGATGGGACCGCATCCTAACGATCGCGCCGGCACCGACTACGGTGGCTACTTCGCAAGCGTCAATCGCAACAAACGGAGCGTCGTGCTCGATATCAAGACAGACGGTGGCCGCGAGGCGATTTTCAAACTCGCGGCGACCGCCGACGCCGTCGTCGAGAACGCGAAAACCGGCGTGATGGATCGCGCCGGCATCGGCTACGATCGATTGCGCAAAATTAAACCGTCGCTGGTGTACGCCGCGATTCGCGGCTTCGGCGATCCGCGAACCGGCCGCAGCCCTTATGCGGATTGGCCGGCCTACGATATCGTCGCACAGAGCATGGGCGGCCTGGTGAGTATCACGGGTCCCGCCGGCAGCGATGGATTTCGCGCGGGACCCGGCGTCGGCGATATCTATCCGGGGACGCTCGCGGCGCTGGGCGTCGTGTCTGCGATTCATGCGGCGCGACGCACGGGCCATGGCCAGTTCCTCGACGTTGCGATGTACGATGCGATTCTCACGCTGTGCGAGAATATTGTTTACACCTATTCGCGCGCCGGCGTCGTTCGAGGTCCGCAGGGCAATGGCACGCCGGTCCTGTGTCCCTTCGACGTCTTTCGATCGCGCGACGGGGCGGTTGCGATCGCGGCGCCGGGTGAGAATCACTGGGCGATTTTGTGCAACGCGATTGGCCGTCCCGAGCTGATCGCCGACGATCGATGCCGCAATAATCCGAAGCGCGTCGCCAACGCAGAATTTGTTCGCGAGGCAGTGTCGGCATGGACGACCGCGCATACGACGCAGGAAATCGTTGCCGCGATCGGTGGCAGGGTGCCGGTCGGGCCGGTGAATACTGCTAAAGACATTTTCGCCGATCCGCATCCGCGGGCGCGCGGGATGCTGATCGAAGTCGATCAGCCCGGCGACAATCCGCCGCTCACGATCGCGGGATGCCCGATCAAGTTCACCGAGACGCCGTCGGGAATCTACGCGCGGGCGCCGCTACTCGGCGAGCACACCGAACAGATTCTCGCCGAAGCCGGAATCACGGACGCATCAAAGGAGAAATCATGACGCTTCGACTTAGACGATCAGAGCTTTCGACGCCGGCCTCGAGTCCCAAGATGATGGAAAAGGCGATGACCAGCGCCGCCGACATGGTGTTCCTCGATCTCGAAGACGCGGTTGCGCCAGCGCAGAAAGAAGCGGCGCGCAAGAACGCGGTGCAGGCTCTGCGCGAACTCGATTGGGGCAAGAAAATTCGCGCGGTCCGCGTCAATGGCGCCGACACGCATTGGGCGCACGACGACGTGATTGAGGTGGTCGAGGGTGCCGGTGAATTTCTCGACATCATAATCGTGCCGAAGCCCAAAGCGCCGCGCGATATCTGGTTCTTCGACACGCTGCTCACGCAGCTCGAGACCAAGCTCAAACTGAAAAAGCAGATCGGTCTCGAGGCGTTGATCGAGGAGAGCGCGGCGCTCGCTCGCGTCGAGGAGATCGCCGCGTGCTGCCCGCGCCTCGAAGCGCTGATTCTCGGCTTCGGCGATCTCTCCGCAAGCCAGGGGATGCGCTTTGGCGTCGCGACCGATCCCGCGAATCGATATCCCGGCGACATCTGGCATCACGCGCGCGTCCGGATGATCACGGCCTGCCGCGCCAACGGCCTCGACGCGATCGATGGACCGTTCGGCAATTACAAGGACCCCGAAGGCTATCGCCGCGACGCGACCTGGGCGGCGACGCTCGGCGCGGTCGGCAAATGGGCGATTCATCCGAGCCAGATCGAACTTGCGAACGACGTGTTCGCGCCGACGGCGCATGAAATCGAAAACGCAAGGAAGATGTCCGACGCGTATCAGACCGCGATCAAGGAAGGCGCAGGCGCGGCGGGTTCCGGCGGGATGCTGGTCGATGCGGTCGCGGTGCGAATCTTCGAGAACGTCCTCGAACGCGCCCGCCTTACCGGCCGCGCCTGATCGCGCCTCCCGGATCGGCGGAGGCGGTGCTCAGCTCAGCGACGGGTGCGACGCCGCCGAAAGACGTCGAGAGACGAAAAGTAGGTATTGACGTTTGTATAGGCATCCGCCTATGCGTCGCGGACGAGATTCGCAAATATGAGGAAGAAATTGCCCGCGCTCAAAAGCGATGAGGAGGCGGAGAAGCTTCTCGAAAAAGATCTGTCCGACTACATCAACGCGGAGAATCTCGAACCGTTTCCGTTCGAATTTAAGCCCAAGCAGAAGTCGGTGAACTTGCGACTTTCGGGCGAATTACTGAGCGCCGTTCGTGCCGCGGCCAAGCGCCGAGGAATCCCTTACCAACGCTTCATCCGCCAGGCACTGGAACTCGCACTCAGGCGGCATGACAAGCGCTAACTGCAAATCGCCTCGGAAAATAGCGATCCAGCTCGGTCACTAGGGTTCGATCGACGCCGCAAGCTCGGCCTCCCGAGCGCAATTTCGATCGATCACTCGCGGAGTGGGGCGGCTGAACGGGCGCGGTCGAGCGCCGACTCGATTTCGGCGACGATCGTATCCTCGTCGCGCGACGTGTCGAGCTTGATGCGAATCGCCGACGCCATTTCGTTGAGCGGCTCGAACTCGCCACGCTGCTTCCTGTAAATCTCGAAGGTCGCATCCGAAACTTCGTCTTGTTTCAGGGAACGACGATCCAGGCGCAGGCGCACTTCACCTTCGTCGGCGACGCATTCGACGAACAGGATCGGTCGTCCGAAGCGCTCGGCGATCGCGATTGTCCTCCGGCGTTCCGCGACGGTTTTGAAAGTCGCATCCACGATCACGCCACGTCCCGCGTCGAGAATTTTCCCGGCCTCGGCGATCATCTCGTCATAAGTCCGGCGCGTGAATTCCGCCGAATAGATCCCGCTCCCGTAGCCGGCGCCGGCGCGTTCGTATTCGCCAGCTCCCGCGAGACGCTTTCTCACCCGGTCCGAATTAATCGTTTCGAATCCGCTGAGATGCCGAATCAGGCGCGCCACGGTGGATTTGCCCGTCCCCGACAGTCCGCAGGTGACGATCACTGCCGGCGATGCGATTCGCGCGTACCGGCAAGCCAGCGCGTAGTATTCGCGCGCGGCGTGTCGCGAGCGTTCGCGCTCCTTCGTTTGAACTTCCGCTTCGAGGCTGCGCAGGCTTTCGACTTTGCCGCGCACCGACGCCCGATAGCATTTGTATAATGGCATCAGTGTCGATAAATCGTCGTCGCCCGAGGCCTCGACGTAAGTGTCGACGAGTTCGCGGGAGAATTTCCCGGCGCCGAGCCGCTCGATATCCATCGCGAGGAACGCGAGGTCCGATGCGACGTCGCCGTAGCGCAGTTGTTCGCTGAACTCGACGCAATCGATCACCTCGATTTCGTCGCCTTCGATGCAGACGTGTTCCGCGCGGAGATCGCCATGGCCTTCCCGCACCCGTCCGCCGCGAGCCCGCTCATTCATCAAATCCCAATGCGACTTGACGAAGGCGCGGCAGAATTTATCCATCACTTCATATTGATCGCGCTCGAGGGTCTGCCCGATGAAAGTCTCGTTCTGCGCGATATCGCTGACGATCGCGCGCCAGATTGCCGCCGCCGACCCGAATTCCCATCCACGTTTCGTTTCTGCGCCTGTATGGAACTCCCCAATCCGCCGCGCGATCGCATTGATGTCCGCGCTATTGACCCGATGCGCCCGAAGCATCGAATCGAGCATCCGGTCGTCGGGCAGGCGCCGCATCTTGACCGTGTATTCGACCGCGTCGGGATGTGAAGCGCGCACTTCGGGTCCAAGTACGAACGAATCTCCCTTCCGCAGGATCGCGAACACGCCGTGATAAACGCGCGGCGCCAGGCGCGAATTCAGCCGCACCTCCTCGAGGCAGAAGTGGAGGCGTCGCTCGAGCCGCGAGCAATCGATAAACGCGAAGTGCACCGGCTTCTTGAGCTTGTAAACGAACCGCCCGGCCAGGATCGCGTATGAAATGTGCGTCTGCTTGACCTCGATGTCCCGCGGCGCGTCCGGGTAGAACCCGGGCTGCGACATCGCCTCGACCAGCGCGGCCAACGGCTTCGTCGATTCTGGGTTTTGATTCGTCATGCTGACTCTGTACACCGGCTTTCTTTAGCGTGCAGGAAAAAAGCGCACGTACAGGTCGTCAAGGTTAAATTTCTTGATTTTCCAATCAGATACTAAGCCCTCCTTGTAAACATCTACGAGGCCATGCTCTTCGACCGGACTAACCCCAGCGAACGCGTTATAGGGCGGATTTCCTAAAATTACGAGAATCGGTTTTGTCTGTTTGACTTGCTCGGCTGCCTCGCGCTCCTGCATCAGTTCGGGGAACGCCAGCAGCATTTGCGGCTTCGAACCATCCGGCGGTTCCCATCCGGTAAGTGCGTTGGTCAGGTAAACGCCCGCGCGTTCCTTCTTCGCGTCCGAGAAGGGCGCGCCCAGAGATTGAAGCAGCAACCCGATTTGCAGGTGCGTGACGACGAAGGGTGCGGGCAAAATCTCGAAGCCGAACACGCGTTCCATCGCCGCGCGCTTGATTTCTTGCGCCGTCAGGGCATCGCTTCCCTTCTCGCCAAGGGTTTTCGCGATCCGGTTAAGAACTTCGATCAGATAGGAGCCGGTGCCGCAACACGGATCGAGCACATAGACGTTCGGGTCGGCCAGCCCGTCGGCAACCTTAAGCTCGTCCCGCAATACTCGATCCACGCGGGCCACCATGTAACGTACGACCTCGCGCGGTGTGTACCAGACGCCGAGCTGCTTGCGCAGTTCCGGGTCGTAAGCTTCGAGAAAAGGCTCGTAGAAGTATTGGACCGCGTGATGCTCCTCGAAAGCGGTGAAAAACGCCGCGCGATCGACGCGATTAAGTACGGTCCCCGTCCAATCGAGCACCTCTGGCAGCTCGAGGCCCGCGAGCGAAGCCGGATTGCTCGCCTGATGGAATAACTCCGCCAGCACGGGGACGCGCAAGTAGTAGCCTGCCGTCCGCCAGTCGAAACGCGCTTTGCGGTCGCTATGCGGATGATCGCGCGTCCAGAGCACCCACGCCGAAAACACTCCATAGAATAAAGTTTGGACCAGCGTCGATCGAAAAAAGTGCTCGCCTTTGTCATCCTCGAACTTGATTGCGAGCGCCTCCTCCAATGCATTGCGGATCGCCGAGAGCGCAGGCACGTCGCTCTTTTTTTCGATCCGCCTGAGCGCCTCGCGCGCATACGAGGCCATGAACCACGCAACGTCTTTGGGTGCGGCCAAATCCGCCGCGTGCAGCATCACCCGCTTCAGGAAATCGACGAATCCCTCGTTCTGCTCCGCCGCGACAGCGCGGGGATGACTCGCTGCCGCCCAGAAGGCAGCCTCGCTTGGTGCGAGCCGATACTGTTCCAGCTTGACCGGCTTCCCTTCGGCATCAGCGCCGACCAGCAGGAAGTCCCTGAAATTCGTCACCAGGACTTGCCGATATGCTTTCCAGTATTTCGATACTTGCGCACTGTCGGCCGTGAGAAATGCGTCGTCGCTGGTAGGCTTTGCCTCGACGACGCCGCGCGAGGGCTTGGTGCCCGGCAGTGGCTCGGCCGCGGCCGCTTTCTGAAATTGATCGGGCGTGAAGAGGCCGATATCCGGGATTCCAGCGCCGTGACTCGGGTTAACGATACATCGGACCTTGGGCTTGAGGGTGGCACCGACCGCATCGAAAAGCGCCGCCAGTGCGGGATAGTACGAGGTTTCCGGGACAGCGGAGCCGGAACGGCGGATGTCGCTTAGTTCGCGGAGATAATCTTCCAGTGCGCTTATGGCCATCGCGAATCGCACGGAAGTGTAGCATCCCGCATGAGCGGTTGGCGATTCAGGAACAGTAACCAGCCTATGGCTTGCGGCATTATTTTTTGCCCAACTCAATGTTATGTTTGATGCCGAGTAGAAGTGATGAGGAGGGACACGAATGATCACGCTGCCCGGCCGCTGTGAGTTTCTGTCGGACGCCTGGCTCGACGAGGCGAGAAAATTCCTCGAGCGCGAATGCAAGAACAGAAAAGAGCGGCTTGGAAAGCGCCCCTTCTCGTTGAGCGAGCGCTTCACCAACGCGCCACCGCATCTCAAATTCGCGGACGACGTTGCAGCCTGGAGCATGCGCTACGACGGGGAAAGCATCCACGTCTCGCGCGATTTCGACGGCGCCGCTGACCTGGTCGTCGAGGGCGACTACCAGGCCGCGCTGACGGCCGCGCAATTTGTCGGCGTACTGGCGCCCGGAGCGATGGCTGCGATGGTGCGCGAAGTCGCCACCATGTTCGGCAAGGATGCTCTTCGCGTGAAGGGTGCTCTCGGCGACGAGCAGGCGAACGAGATGATCATGCTCCTGCACGATCACATGGGGCGCCGCACCGTCGAGAATCCCGATCTTGCTCATCGTGCGGCGCGGCAGGGCCTCTCGGGCAAGATCCGCGAGATGGAAGAGCAGGGCTACACGATTCTCGAGCGCGCGATCTCGCCGGAATTTGCCGACCAGGTGCGCAGCGCGACCCTACGCGCGCTCCTGCCGCATCAGACATTTTCGATGAACTGGATGCTCTATCATGGACGCGAGTTCGAGCAACTTATCCAGAACCCGCTGATGCTGACCCTGCTCGACGCCTCGCTCGGTCGCGGCGCTGTGATCGCATCGTTCAGTTGCATCAAGAAGGGTCCGGGGCCCGGCGTCATCCCGATGCATACCGACTATGCGCATGTGCCGGAGCCCTATCCGGAATTCTCTCTGACCGGCGTCGGTGTTTGGGCGCTCGAGGATTGGCGCGTCGAATCCGGTCCCACCTGGATTGTGCCCGGCAGCAACAAGTTCCGCCGCCCACCGCGGCCGAATGATAGCCGCGAAGGTGGAATCCCAATCGAGATGCCGAAAGGCTCGGTCGTGTTCTTCACGCACGGCGTGTGGCACTGGCAGGGCGATCGCACTGAGCCCGGCGACCGCGTGACGCTGCACGCGCACTTCAATCGCGGAATCCTGCGGAGCCTCGAGCCCAAGAAGACCGACGTGCAGATGCTGCATCGGAATTCGCCGCGGCTGGCTGAGATGCTCGGCGAGGACGACTGGTTCGACAAGATGTCCGCCGCCGGGCGCGATCACGTGCGGTTCAACTATATGCAACAGCTTCATGCATTCACCGAGAAGCAAAAGCGCGCGCTCCTGGCCGGCGATGCGAACTAATCAAATGAGGCAAACCAGATGTCCACTTTGACCTGGCCGCAAGGCCGCCCGGTAAAGCTTGCGCCGCGTGCGAATCAGCCTTCGATCACTCTTGATATTCATGAAACCGGCGAAGGTCCGGCGGTAGTTTTCTGCCACGGATTTCCCGAGCTTGCTTACTCGTGGCGTCATCAGTTGCCCGCAGTCGCGGCGGCGGGCTTTCGAGCAATTGCACCCGATCAGCGTGGATACGCCGGGTCAAGTGCACCGCCGGCCGTCACTGATTATGGCCTCACCGAACTGACCGGCGATCTGATCGGACTCCTCGACGCGCTGAAAATCGATCGCGCGATTTTCGTTGGCCACGATTGGGGCGGTTTCGTCGCGTGGGCGATGCCGGTGCTGTATCCGGAACGCACGGCGGGCGTCATCGGAGTCTGCACGCCGTACATGGCGATGCCTCAGACGTCGTTGATGCGCAGGCTCGTCAACGGCAAAGACGAACGCATGTACATCCTGTGGTTCCAGGAACCCGGTCGCGCTGAGAGCGTGATGGATTCCCGGGCGCGGCTCATTTTCGATCGCCTGATGCGCGCGCCGCTCGAGCCCGCGGAAGCATCCAGGCGCATGATGGCGAGCGGCGAGTTGGACATGAATCCGTTCCGGCGAATCGAAGACTTCCAGCCGGAGACTCCGCCAATCGTTACTCCCGAAGAGCTGGACGTCTATGTTCGCGCCTACGAAAAAACGGGCTTTCGCGGCGGTATCAACTGGTATCGGAACATCGATCGCAATTCGCGCGAGCATCCGCAGATCGGCGTCGCGAAGCTGACCCTGCCGTGCCTGATGATCACGGCTGCATGGGATGGAGCGCTGCCGCCGCGGATGGCGGCCGGGATGCCGGCGCTATGCTCGGACCTCGAGATGCACAATATCGAGCGCGCGGGCCATTGGGTGCAGCAGGAGTTTCCCGACGCGGTGAATGAAACGATCGTCGATTGGCTTAAGCGCCGCTTCAAAAAACCCTGACCGCTTCCCCGCGAGTAGAGTTACGCGCGGCTTTATTCATTTTCGCCCGCTTAATGTTATGGTGAAGCCGAGTCGCGCCGACTCGGAGGGCACAATCATGGGTGTATTGTCAGGTTACCGCGTCATTGAACTAGCCGGAATCGGACCCGGACCGATGTGTGCGATGCTGCTGTCGGACATGGGCGCCGACGTGCTGCGGATCGATCGCACCGCCGACGTCGGCCTGGGCATCGCCGCGACGGACAACAGATATAATCTGCTCAATCGCGGCCGCCGTTCGGTCGCGCTCGATTTGAAACGTCCCGAGGCAATCGAAGCCGTGCTCAAGATGGTCGAGAAGGCCGACGCGCTGATCGAAGGCTTTCGTCCCGGCGTCACCGAACGCTTAGGCCTCGGCCCCGATACCTGTATGAAGCGCAATCCGCGCCTGATTTACGGCCGCATGACTGGATGGGGACAAGAGGGGCCGATGGCGCTCGCAGCCGGCCACGATATCAATTACATCGCGCTGTCCGGCGCGCTCCACAGTATTGGCCGCACTGGCGACAAGCCGGTTCCGCCGCTTAACCTGGTCGGCGATTTCGGCGGTGGCGCGCTCTATCTTGCGCTCGGCGTGGTCGCGGGATTGCTCGAGGCGCAGAAGTCCGGCAAGGGCCAGGTCGTCGATGCGGCGATGGTCGATGGCGCCGCCTCGCTGATGACCGCGATCTACGGGATGCACGGGTCGGGGATGTGGAACGACGAGCGCGGCGAAAATATCCTCGACACCGGCGCCCACTATTACGAAGTTTACGAAACCAAAGACAAGAAGTTTGTCTCGATCGGATCGATCGAAGCGAAATTCTACGAAGAGTTGCTGCGCCTCTCCGGACTGAAGGGCGAGGAATTGCCGCGCCAGCAGGATCGCCAGTCGTGGCCCAAAATGAAGGAGCGCCTGACGAACCTGTTCCTCTCCAAGACGCGCGACGAATGGTGCAAAATCATGGAGGGCAGCGACATCTGCTTCGCGCCGGTGCTCAGCATGACCGAAGCGCCGAAGCATCCGCACAATAAGCATCGCGGGACGTTCGTCGAGACCGGCGGCGTCGTGCAGCCGGGACCGGCGCCGCGCTTCAGCCGAACTCCGAGCGCGATTCAGCGTCCGCCGGCGCGGCCGGGTGAGCATACTGAGGAGGCGCTCCGCGACTGGGGCTTCGGCGCGACGGACCTCGACAATCTGCGCAAATGCGGCGCGATCGCGACAGGCTCGCCGGGAAAATAATTCGCGCGAGTAGCAAAGCTATGTCGGAGGCGGAAATCGTGGCGAAGCGGCGACTCGCGGGCAAGGTCGCGATCGTAACCGGCGCGGGCCGCGGAATCGGTCGCGCGGAGGCGCTCCTGCTCGCCCGCGAGGGCGCGAAGGTCGTCGTGAACGATCTCGGCGGAGGCCCGACCGGCGGCGGCGCGGACTTGAGCGTCGCCGAGCAAGTCGTCGCGGAGATTCGGGCGCTTGGATGCGAAGCGGTCGCGAATCACGACAACGTCGCCACGATGGAGGGCGGCGAGCGGATCATCAAAACTGCGCTGGACGGCTTTGGCCGGCTCGATATCCTGATCAACAACGCGGGAATCGTCCGACCGACCGCGAATCATCTACAACATGAGCGAAAGCGACTGGGACGACGTGATCGATGTCCATCTGAAAGGGCACTTCAGCACGGTTCGTTTTGCGGCGCCGATTTTCCGCGAGCAGAAGAGCGGCGTGATCGTGAACACCGCGTCGGAGTCGGGGCTGGGACATCTCGGGCAATCGAGTTACTCGGCGGCCAAGGAGGGCATCGTCGGATTCACTCGCACGATCGCGCGCGACCTTGGACGCCATAACGTGCGATGCAACGCGATCAGGCCGCGCGCCGCCACGCGCCTTTTCAATGAGGAGGCGCTGCAGGCGATGCAGCGCACGCGCAGTATGCTCGGCAACATCGGGGTGCCCGGTGCGGTCTCGAATCCGCTCGACGACAAGCCCGAGCACGTCGCGCCGCTGGTCGTCTGGCTATGTACCGATGCCGCTTCGAATGTGAACGGCCGAACTTTCGTGGTCGGTGGCGACATGATCGGACTTTATCCGGAACCTGCGCCTGAGCGCGTGATCGTTCGCGAAGGTGGATGGGATCTCGACGCGCTCGATCGCGTCGCCGGTAGTCAACTGACTAATGGACTGCGTAATGAGTTTGGCGGCTCGAAGTGAGCAAATAGCTATTGGCCTAAGCTGGCTCCTTCACATCAAATGCCTGCCACGCTGAGCACCGGCTCGCAAGCGATCGCCTGCCGAGCGTTAGCCAATGGCCCCCGAGCTTTCTACATTTGAGGTATCGACGCCAGCGCATCACGGAATCGGCGACAATCGCTCGCCTCGAATTTTCTGTTGCGTTAATCGGCAGCGTGATGGAAAACATTGCTCGACCATCAGCTTGCGGTGCCCTGCTTGGAGTTTGAATGCCGACCAATGACAACGGTCCGATCGACGATTCCGAAGAATTTCGCCTGCTCGAAGACAGCCGCCACAAAAGCGATTGGCGGCTGTGGGGTCCGTATCTGCCGGAGCGACAGTGGGGAACCGTGCGCGAGGACTACTCCGGCAATGGCGACTCCTGGAATTCATTCACCCACGATCAGGCCCGCAGCCGCGCTTATCGATGGGGCGAGGATGGTTTGCTCGGCGTGTGCGATCGCGAATGCCGATTGTGTTTTGCGCCGACCTTCTGGAACGGCCGCGACCCGATCCTCAAGGAGCGCCTGTTTGGACTCACCGGGCCCGAGGGCAATCACGGCGAGGACGTCAAGGAGTGCTATTACTACCTCGACGCGAGCCCGACCGGCTCCTATCTGCGCGCGCTCTACAAGTATCCGCAAAGCGCATATCCGTACGATCTGCTGGTCGCCGAGAACAAACGCCGCAGCCGCGACGAGCCCGAGTTCGAGCTGATCGATACCGGCATCTTCGACGGCAATCGCTACTTCGACATCTTCGTCGAGTATGTGCAGGCCGCGCCCGATGACATCCTCGTCAAGCTGACGGCGTTCAATCGCGGTCCCGACTTAGCAAGGCTCGACCTGCTGCCGACGCTTTGGTTTCGCAATACCTGGAGTTGGGGACGCGAAGGTAATGGCTATTGGAAGCGCCCGTCGATTCGGCAACTATCGCCGACCTCGGCGCGCCTCGAGCATGAAACGCTTGGCGCTTACATCTATCAGGTCGAGGTTCCCGCGAACGGCAAGCAACCCGAGCTGCTATTCACCGATAATGAGTCCAACTCGATGCGGCTCTGGGGCAAGCCGAATCAAACCCCGTACGTCAAGGACGCGTTCCATCGCTATCTGGTAGGCGGTGAGCGTGACGCGATAAATCCGGCGAAGGAAGGGACCAAGGTCGCGGCGCATTACTCGTTCGAAGTTCCCGGCGGTGGCGAGCAGAGCGTCCATGTCAGATTTTGCGGCGAAGCGGCGGCAGAATCACGCGCGTCGGGCGCTGACGTGGCAGAGCTTTTCGCGCGCCGCGCGGAGGAGGAGCACGATTACTATCGCGGCCTGGTGCGCAGATACGGCAGCCGGCTTATCAAACGCGACGACGGCCAGGCAGGCTTGCCCGCACCAACTCCGCAGGATTTAGACGAACTATACGGTCCCAAGGAAGCGATTGCCGTGCGGCAGTGCTTCGCCGGCCTGGTCTGGACCACGCAGTTCTATCACTACTTCGTGCGCGATTGGCTGGAAGGCGATCCGGGGGAGCCGCCTCCGCCGCCGGAGCGAGCGCATGGCCGCAACGCGGACTGGGAGCATCTGCATAGCTTCGAACTGATCTCGGTGCCGGACAAGTGGGAGTATCCGTGGTTCGCGGCGTGGGATTTGGCCTTTCATACCGTGCCGTTTGCCGTGATCGATCCGGCGTTCGCGAAGAGCCAGCTCGAGTTGATGCTGCGCGAGACTTACATGCACGCCAACGGACAGATTGCGGCCTACGAGTTTGGCTTTGGCGACGTGAATCCGCCGGTGCACGCGTGGGCGGCATATCGTTATTACAAAACCGCGAGCACGGTCGCGAAGCCTGATCGGGTTTTCCTCGCGCGCGTTTTTCAGAAGCTCTTGCTCAACTTCACCTGGTGGGTGAATCGCAAGGATCCCGACGGCAAGAACATTTTCTCCGGCGGATTTCTCGGCCTCGACAATATCGGAGTCTTCGATCGTTCCAAGCCGCTCCCCACCGGCGGACGGCTCGAGCAGGCGGACGGCACTGCGTGGATGGCCTTCTACTGCGCGACGATGCTCTCGATCGCGCTCGAGCTCGCCAGCAATGATCCCGTGTACGAGGATATCGCCTACAAGTTCCTCGAGCACTTCACTTCGATCGTCGAGGCGATGCACGATGTCGGCAAGGAAGGCCTGTGGGACGAGGAGGATGGCTTCTACTACGATCGCGTGGTGGCGGACGGCGTCAAGCTGCCGCTCAAGGTGCGCTCGATGGTCGGCATCATTCCGCTGCTGGCGGCGTCGGTGGTCGAGAGCGACATGATCGAGAAGCTGCCGGATTTCTACGAGCGCGTGCAGTGGTTCAGGGACAATCGCAAGCATCTCGCGCGTCACTTTCAGTTCCGCGAATCGACTCATCCGCCGGGCCTGACTCGCGGCCTGTTGGCGCTGCCGTCGCGCGAGCGTCTCGAGCGCGTGCTGCGCTACGTGCTCGATGAAAACGAGTTTCTGTCGCCATACGGAATCCGCTCGCTCTCGCGCTACCATCTCGAGCATCCGTTCGTGCTCGACATTGGCGGCAGTGAGTATCGCGTCGATTATCAACCCGCCGAATCCCGCTCCGGCGTGTTCGGCGGCAACTCGAATTGGCGCGGACCAGTGTGGTTTCCGATCAATTATTTATTGATCGAGGCGCTCGAGGCGTACCACATCTATTACGGCGATACCTTCAAGGTCGAGTGCCCGACCGGTTCCGGCAAGATGCTCACGCTGCGTGAGGTAGCGGCTGAACTCGCCCATCGATTGTCGCTGCTCTTCCTTCCCGACGAGAACGGGCGCCGACCCTGTCATGGCGACGATCGCCGCTACGCCGAGGATCCGCACTGGAAGGACCTGGTGCTCTTCTATGAGTATTTTGACGGCGATACCGGCAAAGGTCTCGGCGCGAGTCATCAGACCGGATGGACCTCGCTCGTGATGCGATGCCTCAGGCGTTCGAATGAGCAGTGGCAGCGCTATCAATACGAGGCGCAGGCTGAGGTCCCGCAGGAATAGGGCGGGCATCGCGGTGCTGATTGTTGGCTCAAGCATTGGCGATTGCAGGCTCGCCCTGAACTTCATCCCTTTCTTGTGCGAGATTCGGAATGATTGCTTCGTCCGTTGTCAGTAGCCACCGTCCCTTTGCCATCGCGCTCAGAATGCTCCATGCGAATGCGAACACCACGATGGAGATTGCGATAGTGGCGATGAAGCTGTGCCAATCAACGACGGCGCGCAGGTTGCCTATATGGCCGGTAGGTAGAGTCTTATGCGTAAACCGATCGAGCACCGAGACGTTTACCGGCTTGAGCGATTGCGCGATAAAACTGGCATAGAGCGAATAGGTTTCGGCGATCAGCAGGGCGCCGAACAAGTTCAGTCGCGAAATACGATTAGAGGGTGAGGTTGTCATTGGGATTTCTTGGGGATTTTCGTGGCTAAAGCTCCGTCGGATACAGCTACTTTGAACGGAGCATCAGATGTGCCAATCGCGCGGCCGCGACAATCCCCGCGAAGAGACGATGCTTTAAGAGTAAATTCGGTCTGTTAGGAGCCGTAAATTTTACAAACGCCGATTGCGTTGGCGGGAGTTCACGCCGTCATTCGGCCTTGGCCCGCCTCGATGACGCAGCAATCCGCGCAGCGACAGTCTTCAGATCCTCGACGAATCGCCGCATTCGGCGGATTTACAAGAAGCCCAACGCGACGGCGGCGCGGGCGATCATGATGCGGCGGCGCGGCGAGCGCACCTCAAATGTTCACGCTGCGCATATCGTGATAACGGCCGCCGGCGGCAAAGCCCTTCGGCGCGACTTCCTCGATTCGCGCGAGGTCGCTGTTCGATAGCGTTATCTTGGCCGCGCCGAGGTTCTCTTCCAGGTAGGTGCGTCGCTTGGTCCCGGGTATCGGCACCATGTCATCGCCCTGCGCGAGCACCCACGCGAGCGCGAGTTGGCTCGGCGTGATGTTTTTCTCTTTGGCGATTTCCTTGATCCGATCCACCACCGCGAGATTCTTCTGGAAATTCTCCGCCTCGAAGCGTGGTGAAATCTTGGGCCGCATGTCGTCGCTCGGCAGGTCGCGCAGGTTGCCGCTCAGAAAACCGCGTCCGAGCGGGCTGAATGGAACAAAACCGATTCCGAGTTCGCGCAGCGTCGGGATCACTTCGTCTTCGTAGTCGCGCGTCCACAGCGAATATTCCGATTGCAGCGCGGAAATCGGATGCGTCGCGTGCGCGCGCCGGATCGTCTGCGCGCCGGCCTCCGACAGTCCGAGATAACGCACCTTCCCTTGCTTCACCAACTCCGCCATCGCGCCGACGGTCTCCTCGATTGGCACCTTCCTGTCCACGCGATGCTGATAGTAAAGGTCGATGTAGTCGATGCCGAGCCGCTTCAGCGACGCGTCGCAGGACGAGTGCACGTATTCGGGACGCCCGTTGATCGTACGCTTGCCGTCGGGCAGCACCTGGTTCGCAAACTTGGTCGCGATTATCACGCGGTCGCGATATTTCCGAAGCGTCTTGCCGACCAACTCTTCATTGTGGCCCGCGCCGTACACGTCGGCGGTGTCGAAAAAATCGATGCCGAGTTCGACCGCGCGCTCGAGCGTCGCCGCGGATTCGACGTCGTCGCGCGGACCGTACATCTGCGACATCCCCATGCATCCGAGGCCGAGTTCAAACACTTCGAGTCCCTGGCTGCCGAGCTTGCGCTTTTTCATGGCGTGATTTCTCCTCGATTTGGTTTGTGGATGGGTGCGGACTACAACAGCGCTCGTCTCATATCGGCGAGCACCGCGACGAGGTAGGTGGTGAATCGCGCCGCGAGCGCGCCGTCGATCACGCGATGATCGTAAGACAGCGAGAGCGGCAGAATCATCCGCGGCACGAATCCGCCGTCGCGATAGACCGGCTTGTGCGTCAGCTTCGACACGCCGAGAATCGCGACTTCCGGCGCGTTGATAATCGGCGTGAACGCGGTGCCGCCAATCCCGCCCAGGCTCGACACGGTGAAGCATCCGCCCTGGATATCGGTCGGGCGGAGCTTTCCCGCGCGCGCGGCGGCGGCAAGATCGGCAGTTTCTCGCGCGATTTGCAGCACGCCTTTCTTATCGACGTCGCGCAGCACCGGCACCACCAATCCTTCGGCGGTGTCGGCGGCAAATCCGAAGTTAAAGTACTTCTTTAAGACCAGATTGTCGCCGTCGAGCGACGCGTTGAACTCCGGAAACTCCGTCAGCGCGCCGACCAGCGCCTTCAGGATGAAGGCGAGCATCGTAACTTTTAGGTGCTGCTCCGACTTCGCGTCGTTGATCTGCTTGCGGAACGCTTCGAGCTCGGTGACGTCGGCTTGGTCGAACTGCGTGACGTGCGGGATCATCACCCAGTTGCGCGCGAGATTCGCCTTGGCGATTTTTCTGATGCGCGAAAGCGGCCGGATTTCGACTTCACCGAACTTTTTGAAATCCACCTTCGGCCACGCGAGCAGATCGAGTCCCGCGCCCGCGCCTTTCGGCTTCTTCATCTCGGCATTGACGAATGCCTGCAGGTCTTCGCGGAAGATGCGTCCTTGGAAGCCGCTGCCCTTGACGAGCCGGAGATCGACGCCGAGTTCGCGCGCGAATTTTCGCACCGACGGACTCGCATGCGGCTTGGGCGCGCCTTCGTCGGCTTCTTCCGGCGCCTGCCCGGAAGCGACCTCATTCTTTTTCTCAGTTACCGCTGCGCGTGCCGCTGGCACCGGTTTCTTTTCCGACGGCACCAGCGACAATTTCGACGAAGCCGGCGCCGGCGCGGATGCTTGCGCGTCCACTCCGTCAGTTTCGAGCACGATGATCGGCGATCCTTCCGAGACTTTGTCGCCGAGATGCACTTTCACTTCTTTGACGATTCCCGCCTGCGGCGACGGCACTTCCATCGTGGCTTTTTCCGATTCGATCGTGATGAGCGATTGCTCGACGCTCACGCGATCGCCCGGCTTGACCATCACCTCGATCACATCGACGTCGGTGAAATCGCCGATATCGGGAATCTTGATATCGATAGTCGCCATCGTGGATCGCTAAACCGTAACAGGACTCGGCTTTTCCGGATCGATTTTGTACTTCTTGATCGCCGATTGCACGCGCGACGCGGGAATCTGCTCCTCGTCGGCGAGACTCTTCAACGCTGCGAGCGCGATGTAATAGCGATCCACCTCGAAGAAACTGCGCAGCCGCGCGCGATAGTCGCTGCGGCCGAAGCCGTCGGTGCCGAGCACGCGATAGCGGCGCGGCACGTAGGGCCGAATCTGATCGGCGAACGCCTTGATGTAATCCGTCGACGCGACCACCGGACCGGGCCGCCCGTTGAGGCAAGTCTCGACGTAGCTGCGTTTTTGCGGCGCGGTCGGATGCAGCATGTTCCATCGATCGATCTCGAGGCCTTCGCGCCGGAGTTCCGTGAAACTCGGGACGCTCCACACGTCGCCGACCACGCCGAAATCGTTCTGCAGCAAATCCGCCGCCGCGATCACCTCGCGCAGGATCGTGCCCGAGCCCATCAGTTGAACGCGCGGCGCTTTGCCGTCGCTACCGTCGCGGAATAGATACATCCCCTTCAGGATGCCGGCCTCCGCGCCCTCCGGAAGCGCCGGATGCTGATAGTTCTCGTTCATCAGCGTGATGTAATAGAAAACGTTCTCCTGCTCCTGCAGCATCCGCCTGAGTCCGTCGTGGATGATGACGGCGACTTCGTAGGCGAAGGTCGGATCGTACGAAACGCAATTCGGAATCGTCGAGGACGCAAGATGGCTGTGGCCGTCGGCGTGCTGCAGCCCCTCGCCGTTCAGCGTCGTGCGGCCGGAAGTTCCACCGAGCAGAAAGCCGCGGCTCCGCATGTCGCCAGCCGCCCACGCCAGATCGCCGACGCGCTGAAATCCGAACATCGAGTAGAAGATGTAGAACGGAATCATCGGCAGATTGTGCGTGCTGTACGAGGTCGCGCCCGCGATCCACGACGACATCGCGCCCGCCTCATTGATTCCCTCCTGCAGAATCTGTCCCTGCTGATGCTCGCGATAGAACATCAGTTGCCCTGCGTCCTCGGGTTTGTAGAGTTGGCCGACCTGCGAGAAAATTCCGAGTTGCCGGAACATCCCTTCCATCCCGAAGGTGCGCGATTCGTCGGGGACGATCGGCACGATGCGGCTGCCGATATTCTTGTCGCGCAGCAGCGTCGATAGCACGCGCACGAACGCCATCGTAGTGGAGATCTCGCGATCGTCGGTGCCCTTGAGCTGCAGTTCAAACGCCGACAGCGGCGGCACTTCGAGCGCCGTCGATGTGCGCCGTCGTTGCGGGATGTTGCCGCCGAGCGCCGCGCGCCGCTCCTTCAGATACTTTACCTCGATGCTGTCTTCGGGCGGGCGGTAAAATGGAATGTCGGCGATCTGATCGTCGAGCACCGGAATCTGGAAGCGATCGCGGAACGCCTTCAGCGCCGCGAGATCCATCTTCTTCGCCTGATGCGTGATGTTCATGCCCTCGCCAGCCGCGCCCATCCCGTAGCCCTTGATCGTCTTTGCGAGAATAACCGTGGGCTCGCCGCGATGCTCCACCGCCGCTCGGTATGCCGAGTACACCTTCAGCGGGTCGTGGCCGCCGCGCCGCAGTTGCCACAATTCCTGATCGGTCATGCCCGACACCATGTCGAGCACCTCGGGATATTTGGCGAAGAACTCGCGCCGCACGTACGCGCCGTCGCGCGCCTTAAAGGTCTGGTACTCGCCATCGACGCATTCTTCCATCCGGCGGCGCAACAGCCCGAGCTTGTCGCGCGCGAGCAGCGGATCCCAGTTGCTGCCCCAGATCACCTTGATCACGTTCCAGCCGTTGCCGCGGAAACTCGATTCGAGCTCCTGGATGATCTTGCCGTTGCCGCGCACCGGACCGTCGAGCCGTTGCAGATTGCAATTGACGACGAAGATCAGATTGTCGAGGCGCTCGCGCGAGGCCAGCGAAATCGCGCCGAGCGATTCCGGCTCGTCCATCTCGCCGTCGCCCATGAAGGCCCACACCTTGCGATCGCCCATCTCGGCCAGGCCGCGTCCCTCGAGGTACTTCATGAAGCGCGCCTGGTAAATCGCCATCATCGGGCCGAGGCCCATCGAGACCGTCGGGAACTGCCAGAAATCCGGCATCAACCACGGATGCGGGTAGGACGACAGACCCTTGCCATCGACCTCGCGCCGAAAATTGATCAGTTGGTCTTCGCTCAGACGACCTTCGAGAAAAGCGCGCGCGTAAATTCCTGGCGACGAGTGCCCCTGTATATAAATGAGGTCGCCGGCGAAGGTCTTGGTCGGGGCGCGCCAGAAATGATTGAAGCCGATGTCGTACAGCGTCGCGGCCGATTGGAAGCTCGCGATATGACCGCCCAGTTCCGACGTTTCCTTGTTCGCGCGCAGCACCATCGCCGCCGCGTTCCACCTGATGATCGAGCTGATGCGCCGCTCGATCTCGCGATCGCCGGGATAGCGCGGCTGCCGGTCGGCCGGAATCGTATTTACGTACGGTGTGTTGGCATTGTACGGCAGAAACGCGCCACGCCCGCGCGCCTTGGTGATCAGATTCTCGAGCAGGAAATGGGCGCGATCGACGCCTTCGCGATCGACTACTGCGTCCAGCGAGTCGAGCCATTCGCCCGTCTCTTCGGGATCCAGATCTTCAATGGTTTCCATCGTTCTCCATTGTACAGCATCGATGACTGCTTGACTGCGCGGAATGAAGGCTCGCCACTCACGACTCTTTCGAAAAGCGGAACGAAATCGTCCCGAGCTCCCGATAGTCAATATGAAACGTGTCGCCCGCGGCTGCCGCAAGTGGCCGCGTGAACGATCCACCGAGGATCAATTGCCCTGCCTCGAGTGTGACGCCGTGCGGCGCGAGTTTGTTCGCGAGCCATGCGACGCCGTTCGCTGGATGATTCAGCACCGCCGCGGCGACGCCTGATTCCTCGAGCTCGCCGTTGCGGTAGCAAACCGCCGCGACCCATCGCAGATCGAGATCCATCGGGCGGATCGGACGACCACCAAGCACGAGGCCTGCGGAGGCCGCGTTGTCCGAGATGGTGTCGAAGACTTTGCGCGTCACCTTGGTCTCGGGATCGACCTGATGAATCCGCGCGTCGATTATCTCGATCGCTGGCACGACGTAATCGGTGGCGCCCAGCACGTCGAAGATCGAGCAGCCGGGACCGCTGAGCGGTTTTCCCAGGATGAACGCGAGCTCGACTTCCACACGGGGCACGATAAATCGCCGATACGGCAACTCGGCGCCGTCGTGGAAAAACATGTCGTCGAGCAGGGCGCCGTAATCGGGCTCGTCGATCTGCGAGGAATTTTGCATCGCCTTCGACGTGAGTCCGATCTTGCGGCCCTTGAGCGTGCGCCCCTCCGCGATTTTGATCGTCACCCATTCGCGCTGGATTGCATACGCGTCCTCGATCGTGATGCCCGGGAAGCGCAGCGAGAACTGGCGAATCTGGCGCCGCTCTTTTTCGGCGGCATTCAGTTCGTTAGCGAGCTGATTGATTATCTTTGCATCGAGCATCTTGATTTCCTGAAGCGCGACTTGACTCATGCTCTCACGAAGATCGCACTGATTCGCTGCGAATTCGAGACGGCGCGAAACTTTTTTCGATGTCGAACGTCTTTTGAATCAAGCGGGCGCATCGTGAAGCTCGCATTTTTGGATCGGAGGTTCTGTTCATGCCTGAAGAAACCAACGGCGCGGAAAATCGAAGAATGGAAGATCGGCTCGAGCGCCTCGAACGTGAAGCGATGCGCGAAAATCGCTACTGGAAAGGCGGTTTGATTGGGTCGTTGCTGTTGATCGCGATCGCGCTCTTCACCAGCGGCGGTCATCATCGGCGCGAACGGCCGGAATTCGCGAGAGGGGGACGATACGCTATGCCATATCCGCCGCCGCAATTCGGCTACATGGCGGGCGGCCCGTGGGGACCTTGCGGCGGCCGGGACTTCGCACGGGATTTTGGCCACCGACGACCGTGGGATGCGCCGCGCCCGGATGCCAATCGTCCGGGACCGCAACCACCGTCGGCCACCAACTGATTCACGTTCGACGCTCGGGACTGTATCAATTCCAATCGAACGCGGGAGCGGTTTTCTCGAGCCGCTCCTGCGTTCGTCTCTTGGATCCAACGACATCAAAGCGACCTTGTCTGAGCGCGGCAAAAATTTTGACAGCAAGACGGCGATGGCTGTATTGCTGGCTGATGAAAGTAATTTTCGAGAAGAAGGGCCCGGTCGCATACGTCACCATCAACCGGCCGGAGGTGCTGAACGCGTGCGACTTCGAGACTTACGGGCGGCTCACTGAAATCTGGCTCGAGTTCAGCGCGGACCCGTCGTTGCGCGTCGCGATCTTCACCGGCGCCGGCGAGCGCGCTTTCTGCGCGGGCAGCGATATCAAATCCAACTACGTTGAAAAGCGCGGCCGAGAAAACGGCAAACCGCCGTACCCCGTGATGCTCGCGCTGACCAAGCCGATCATCGCCGCGATCAACGGCCACGCCAACGGCGGCGGCCTGGAACAGGCGCTCGCGTGCGATATTCGCGTCGCCGCGGAGCACGCGCAATTCGGCCTCGGCGAAGTGCGGCTCGGATGGCTGCCGGGCGGCGGCGGCACTCAACGATTACCGCGATTGATCCCGCTCGGGCGCGCGCTCGAGATGCTCTACACCGGCAAGCGGATTGACGCCGCGGAGGCGCTGCGCCTCGGTCTCGTCGATTACGTCGTTCCGATGCCGCGACTGATCTCGCGATGCGAAGAAATCGCCGCCGAGATTTGCAAAAGCGCGCCGCTCGCCGTGCAGCGAATCAAGGAAGTCGCGCTGCGAGGCCTCGATCTGCCGCTCGCCGAAGGACTCAAGCTAGAGCAGCAGGGCTACCAGTGGCTGACCCAAACCGAAGACGCGGACGAAGGCGCGCGCGCGTTCGCCGAGAAGCGTCCACCCACCTGGAAGGGCAGGTAGATGAGCGATTCATCGAAGGCGGAGCAACTCGGCGTCGCCACCGTGAAGATTTTCGAGACGAAAAATTTCCGGCTGCATCGCGGCGAGGTTTTGACCGAGCTGAAGCTGGCATACGAAACGTATGGCACTCTCTCGCCCGACGGCCGCAACGCCATCCTCGCGACGCACGGTTACACGTCTAGCCAGCACGCCGCCGGACTCGATGACCGAGGCGAAGTCGGATGGTGGGACGGGCTGATCGGTCCCGGCAAGGCGATCGACACGAATCGATACTTCGTCGTCTCGTCCAACATGCTGGGCTCGTCGTACGGCTCGACCGCGCCCGCCAGCATCAATCCGAAAACCGGCGCGCCTTACGGTCCCGATTTTCCGGCGTAGCGGTCCGTTCGGCGTCGAAATTGTCGTCCCACTCCGGATAGCGGCATTGAATGCTCTGCGCTACGGTTGCTGTATGACGGTGAACGCCCTGCGTGCTACTCCTCGAACTCATGGCTGCACGAAAGAAAAAGCTCTCTCCTATTTTTCCCGGCGAGATTCTGCTCGAGGATTACTTGAGGCCGGCAGGTATTACGGTCAACCGGATGGCGATGGACATTCGGGTCCCGGTCTCGCGCGTCTATGAGATTGTCAACGGCCGCCGGACGATCACTGCTGACACGGCACTGCGCCTCGCGCGCTATCTCGGCACGACGCCGGAGTTCTGGATGAATCTGCAGGCGAAGTACGAACTCCGCAAAATCATGGCGGAGCGCGCTGACTCGATTGCGGCCGAAGTACGCCCGCTCGCCGCGACGCGATGAAAATTTCATAGGCCTTAGCGGCGGTTGCGGAAATGTAGCGGATTAAGGCAATCATTGCTGGATCGCCAAAAGCGAGGTGCCCAATGATCAAGCTGGTTTACATCATTCGCAAGCGCGACGACGTTTCGGACCAGGACTTCCACGACTACTGGCTGCACAAGCACGGCCCGCGGGTCGCGAGCGTCGCCAAGGCAATCCGCGCGCGCAAGTACGTCCAGAGCCACACGATCATGCCG
>NZ_JAUSKL010000099.1 GCF_030646925.1 Candidatus Binatus sp.
TCGGCGAACTGCAGGTCGAGCTTCGGATCACCCAGATCCGGATTGCCGAGAGCAAGTAATTGCGCCTCCTTCTTCGCTACGCCGGGGCGCAGGAATTTGAGCACGCTCGCCGCGGGCAGAAACCGCAGGCCATACCGGTCGTTCAGGAAGCCGCCCTCCGGATTTTGCAACGCTGCAAAAGGCAGGTAGTGCAGCGCTCGGTACGGTCCAGACACATAGGTAACATTTTAGTCCAGGGACATGGGTAACAGTTTGATCACACTTACGGGTATCTCAATGGAGGTATCCCATGCCGTGGAGTCAGACATCACCTATGGACCAGAGAACGCAATTTATCGCAGATTACCTGCGCGAGTCACTTAGCACTACCGATCTTTGCGCCCTGTATGGGGTGTCACGCAAGACCGGGTATAAGTGGATCGATCGCTACCTTCGCCACGGCCCGACCGGCCTCGACGAGCGCTCGTGCAAACCCCGCGCATCACCGAACCAGACCGATCAGGAAATCGTGACCGCGATTCTGGAGATACGCCGGCGTCACCCTTCCTGGGGTGCGAAGAAGCTGCTCGTGCTGCTGCACAAAGGTCACCCGCGCTGGGACTTGCCGGGACGCTCTACCGTATGCGACATTCTGAGCCGTCATGGCCTGGTGCCCAAGCAGCGCCAGCGCCGACGCATCGGCCATCCGGGCAAGCCCACCAGCACGATCCTGGCACCCAACGACCTGTGGTGTGCGGATTACAAAGGACAGTTCAAGACCGGCAATGGTCTTTACTGCTATCCGTTGACCGTGACTGATGGCTACAGCCGTTACCTGTTGAGCTGCCAAGCGCTCGACTCCACCGCGGTCGCAGGCGCCAAGCCGGTGTTTACGCGACTCTTCAAGGAGTATGGACTGCCGACGCGCATTCGTACCGATAACGGCGTGCCGTTTGCCACCACCACGCTGGCAAGGCTCTCGGCGCTGTCGGCATGGTGGGTTCGGCTTGGCGTGATGCCCGAACTCATTGAGCCCGGCAAGCCGCAGCAAAACGGACGTCATGAACGCATGCACCGTACGCTCAAAGACGAAACCACACGCCCCGCCGCCGGAAGCCTGTCCGCCCAGCAGCGCAAGTTCAACCACTTTCGCGATGAGTTCAACAACGAACGACCCCATGAAGCGCTTGACCAGCAAACGCCAGCATCACAATACCAACCATCGTTGCGGGAGATGCCGAATAAGATTCCACCACTGGAATACCCAGATCGCTTCGAAGTGCGTTATGTGAGCGCCAACGGCGGCATTCGCTGGAACAGGGACTGGGTCAATGTGTCTAGTGTTTGTATTGGTGAGTACGTCGGCTTTGAAGAAATCGACGATGGAATATGGAACGTCTATTTCGGACCGCTCAAGCTCGGCCGTTTCGACGAGCGGCACATGCGCATTGAAGATCAATATGGCAAACTGAAACGACGGAATCTGTAACCCAGGTCCCCAGACTCTTTTGTTACCTATCTCCCCGACCGCTCAGATTAGTCATTTGGCCGCGCCTGTACTTCGTTTGAGAATATCCCTATCGTCACTTGAGATAAGCGCATACAGCTCATCACGGATCGGCGCGAGCGTTTGGCTGGATGACTGCATCAGCTTCTGCTCGATCGGAAAAGCAGCTTCGCGGAGAGCATTTCCGAGCATTGCGGTGGTGTAACCAGCCCGCTTACCTTCGAACGACATAACTGCGGCCTGCGTGTCCCGTAGGAGCAGCGACGCCGCAACTTCCTCGTTTTCCTTCAGCTTCGCAACCGCCTCGAGAAATGTTGAGCGCACAGAGGGATGGTAAGCAAAGAGGTCGACGTATGCCGTTTCGATCCCCTCGTCGAGGACGCGGGATGCAATATGAACACGTTGAGCGCTAATCCGTTTCCATAGGTAGTCGCGGGCCGAGACTACGTCGAAGCGCTTAGAAAGGATCTCACTAGTTTCGACGTAGACAGGGTGAAGTTCGCTGTACAGAGAGCGCTGTAGACCTTGCCATCGTTCAAGCTTCACTAGGGTTTTTGCTGCTGCCGTCCTTACTCGATCGGCCTGCTCTCGAGTCCTCGAGTCCCGATCCTTTGTCCAAGCTGTCAAGAGGGCGACGACGGACACAATGATCGTCAGCGACGTCAAGATGTCGCTGGCCTTCAGTGTCCAGTCAAACGTGAATGCCATTTTCATTGAGGGCTAACGCTCGCGCTCACCCGCGCGCGTCAGCGTCGGGGTGAAGCGGGTAGTTATACGGCATGTTCATGTTCTGCGTGAATCAATGATGCGGAGCAGGTGTGATGCCAGCATGACCATTTCCTGAGCCTCAACATGGTCTGTGAGCGTCACCGTCCGGTGCGAGTGCGGATTCTTATAGGAACCGATGGCGCCAGCGAACATGTGCGATAGCGCCTCGCGCTCAGGCTGTGGTTGCGACTGATCGGAGAGAGGACCATTGGCCGGGTCAAACGCTTTTCGCATCAGCGCAACACCTACGTCCGTAGCCGCGTACCCACCAAGGTTACGGACCTCCTCTTCCACGGTTCTAAATGCGAAGAAAACCGCGCCCGCGAAATCGCCTCTGGCGAGGTCAATCCACGCTCGGTCGGCAATCAGCGGATGTAGGAGCGCTTTAGGAAACGCGGCAGCCTTTCGATATGTGTCGAAACGCGCCTTGTCGGTATGTTCGCGCCCACGACTCCCGATCACTCTGAATCCATTAATTCCATTCGTCCCAG
>NZ_JAUSKL010000100.1 GCF_030646925.1 Candidatus Binatus sp.
AAAGGTCGAGTGGTCGAAGCCCGGCTCGTCCCAGTTCAGATCCAGGAACCAGCGGAACAACAGGTTGTAGTCCAACTGCTCGCACAACAGCCGCTCGCTGCGCACCGTGTACAGCGCCATCAACAGCGAGGCCTTCAGCAACCGCTCCGGCGGAATCGAGGGCCGGCCCACTTCACTGTACATCTGCTCGAACAATGGCGAGAGTTCCTCAGCGCGACCTCTGCCAATGACTTGATCATCCTGATCGGATGGTTGGCCGGTATCCGTTGCTCCGGATTCACCAACGTCAGCATCGTGGCCTGTGGCCGATCGTGTCCCCGCATCTTCCGCTCCCTCCCCAACCTGGATCACTTCGTTCCACTATACCGATGCAAAACCATCCGTCGATCCCAACACAGAAGAATTTTTCAACAGCCTGCTAGGAGGCACAACGCCTTCATCGCGGTGGACGCTCGCGCCAGCCAGGCGGATTGCTGGCTCATCAAAGCCGCCGGCGCGGGTGTGCGGTTTCTCTCGCTGTCGGCTTCCGCGTAGAACTGCACCCCAATCGACTTAAGCGCCTGCTATCGATCTAGACAAGGGTGAACTGTTCGACGACCGATTCGAAAAGAGTCATCGCTTTTGATACCGCCAGCGATTTGCCACGACCTTGATCTGTTCTTCGGACATCGCGGCGCTCTGCCATCCCTTGTCGAAGTCGATGTCGTTCGACTTGGGAAGCTGATCGGGCGAAAGGTCTCTGATCATGATGCGCGAGGGCAGCATTGCCGCCTGCCCCACAAAGATCGCTTCTTGTCGCCGCAGGCCAGAGAGCATCTTTGTGAGCCCCGCCATCGAGTCAGGGAGCATCCCGCGGACGTGCTCTCTATCTGACTCATTCGTAATTCGGAGCACTATCCAGGAGTTGCACTGGGACAAGACGGTTGCCTCAACCTCGCTCGGGCGTTGCGACACCAACATCAAACCAATGCCGTACTTGCGACCCTCCTTCGCGACTCTCCGGATGGCTTCTTGCGCCGCCTCGTATTGAGCTGCTCCGCTGTTTGGCACGTAACGATGGGCCTCTTCACAGACGAGCAGGACGGGACTCGCTTCGCGCTCAGGAACTGTTTGCCAAACCTTGAGCGAAAAAAGGGTACGCGCAATAGCAGCGCTTGCAGTACCTGCGACTTCATTTGGCACGCCCGACACGTCGACGATTCGCAGCGGCCCTCCATCCCCTAATAGCTGGCTCAGCACACCCGGAAACGGATCGTTCGCACCGTCCCACGGCCTCATCATGAACGCGAGTCGCTCGTCTTTGATAAGAGAGTCGAGCTTACGCAAAACCTTGTTGTAGTCTTCATGATCATTCTTGTTCTTGTTGGCCGGCCTCTGTGCGTTTATTGCGCCAACAAAACCGATCCCGTATTTTGTTCCGCCGAGTTCACCGAACACATCTAGCCCTGAAGGATCGCCAATGATGTAAGGAATCGGCGAATCAACAGTGAGTTTCATGGGGTCAAGATGCAGCGTGTCCCTCGCTGCGGTCATTCGCGCCGTAAGTAGCGCGTTCTTTACGATGTTCGATTGCGAGGTAGCCGCGTGTTCAGTCTTCCCGAGCAAGAGACCGATCGTTTCGTCTAGGTCTAACAGCCAGTACGGGAGCGAGAGCGTACCTTCATCAGTTGAAAGGCGCTTACAATCCTTCTCGGGGAACGCTTTGCCGTACTCGTTATGCGGATCGAGAATGACAATCTGCGGTGTCCAACTCGCGTAGCCCGCCTCCTTTCCCCGTTCAAGAATGCTGTGAATAATCGCTGCAACCGCACCGGACTTACCGGACCCGGTCGAACCGAGCACCGCAGTGTGCTTGCCGAGTAGTTCGTTCATATCCGCAAAGCACGGCGCACCGCCCGACCCGACGTGCTCGCCGAGGCGAATAACCGACCCTGTCCCGTGCCCATAGATGAAGCGCAGTTCCGACTTTGGTGTGAGATACACGGTCTGCTGCGGCAAGGGATAGGTCGCCACGCCACGTTCGAACTTCAACCTTGGTTTGCCGGCGGCGTCCGAGGTCCACTCGCCCTCCCCAAACAAGTCGGCCTCGACGATCCTCTCATCCGGCGAGGCGTTGGGCGCCAGACCGCGCTCGGCTTCGTACTCTGCTTTCATTCTGAGCCGACCGACAAGCGCGTAGATCAGGCGACGCCCGAAGTGGATGCGAACGATCGAACCGAATTGGCCGATCGGATAGGCCTCGCCCGCATAGACACGCGACAGCTCCGTCAGACCGGAGTCCAATTCGGCAATGACGTGAGATCCGTCTACTTCAATGATCTTGCCGATGGCCAAGTTCTCAATCGGATCGCCTGGATTGCGTTTCTCGCTGTTCATCGCTCACCTCCAAGCAGCCGAGTGATGTTCTCGAACTTCCACCATAGGAGGTCATTCGTCGCGCTTTCCGACTGAGTGCCGTGGAAGAAACCCCGATTAGCGAAAACGATCACCTGCTCTTTTACATCGTCGTCGTTATGCCATTCCTTCAACTGACCGGCAGGCTCGTTGTCAGACGTGAACACGACAATTGTGAGGTCACCTGCCGATTCCCGTAACGCGCGATCGAGTTCAAGATTGATGTGAGTGTCGCCGAATCGATACCCGCAGACGACCAGAACACACTGGGAACCGCGACTCGGCCGGAGCACTCGTCGAGCGCGCTCCCATAGTTGCGCGAAGGGGTCAAGCTGAGTTTCGCGGTATTTCGTCGAGGCGGGCCAGATGAGAATTCTCCGCTCGTTAGCCGCCTCGATTTCAAGACTAGCTGCGACCCGCCGAGGTAAAGGATCGCCCGGGAACTCGCACCAGTCGATCGATCCGTGCAGCTTGTATACGCGGGCCGCTAGACCGCTGCGATCGAATGTTCCGGGGCTCCACCAACCAGTCGCTCCTCCATCGAGCCCGTCCGAGGAAGGGCGCCGCTCCAATGCTAAGGCGTCCTCAAGTACGGTGTCGTAGTTCAAGACGAGGTAATCCACTACCTGACCAGACGTAGATTTCCCTGGCCGCAGGGGGCGATGCACAGCTCGAACAAAATGTTGGTGGGTTTCAATGGACACCTTCTTTAGTTCAATGACGGTCGCGATACCCAGCTTGATTTGATCGGCGGCCGCCCGTAACTGCGCTTCGCTATAGGAGACTCCCCCCAGAGAGATCTCTTTATTTGATGCACCTCGCGAGGTCCTTCGGTCAGCGATAGCGAGCAGGTCGATCAGCTCGCTCAAGTAGTCCTCAATGTTCGGGCTAACGGCACCATCGAAGAGTTCGCGAATTGCAGTAAGAATTGTTTTCGTGGTGTCGTCGAGCTTGTCGCTGTTGAGGGCCTTCTCAGTCAGTTCGGCTGTCAGGGGTAAGCCTGCGCACCTACTGCAGCCAGCTCCGATCAAGAACGCGCGACCAGTTTGGGCGGCCTTCTGCAGCTCTTCGAACTTTTCGATGGCCGCGACGAAACGCTTCTCACCAAGAAGAGCGGAAAGATCGTCGCGTACTGTCATGCTCTAGCCTCCTCAACGAATTGCTCGGTGTCCTTCCTGCTCCCGATTGTGCCGACTTGTTACAAAATCACCATTGCCCCAACAAACCGGCCGCGACGGCGACCCCGGCTCAAATCGTCGCCCTTCTTTGTCAGCGGTAATCAATAACTTTCTTCGTAAGGGCGACGAGTCGGCGCTTCACTCCAATCTTCGGATTCAGCGCGAGAGCTCGCCCGTATAGTGCGATTGCCTCCGGCAACTCGCCCAACTGTTCATGTAGGATGCCCGACAGCTTCAACGCATGCGCGTGCCAATCAGGATAGCCGTCGGCACCCTTCTGGATCGCCAGTTCTACCGACTTAAGCAACATACGACATCTCGGTGGGTCTATAGACGCGCCGCTGACTTTGAGTAGATCCTCAACCGTCATGATCAGCGTAGAGAAGTCGCCCCACTTCAGCTTGTCGGCCAACCATCTATCTCGATCGAGAAACTCACCGTCGAAAGAGTAGGCCCACTTTGGATCGGCATAGTCTTGGTACGCGCGGCCGCCATAAACGAGGAATAGCTTTCTCGTCGGAGCCTCGAATTCGTAACCGCTCGCCGCCCCGGATTGCGGTCGCCACTGAGCAATCACGAGCTTCTGAGACAGATCGAACAGCGTTAGCAAATTTGCATCTTCATTATCGCTGTACAGTGTCTGACAGACAGCAAGAGATCCATCGAGAGAAATGCCACTCTTGTCCAGATTTGCTCTGAAGCGCTTGCTCAGTATTGCGGAGCCATTCAACTCGAAGGCGTAGAAGATACCCTTGAGCCCGTCACCGAAGAGCCAGTCATTGATGACGAACCTGCCGTTGTCAGCAACCTTTCCATCGTTCGGTCGCTGCATGCGTCCGTGAGCCAGAACACTTTCGCCATCAAGGAGGACATAGTCGCCTTCGCCCTTATCGCGATGGCCCCCTACGTAACCGGCTGGATCGCTGTCGCGCCATGCAATCGTGTATCTTCCGTTTGCAGAACGGGCGTATTGACCGAAAAAATCCAGGGATTTGATGCGGAGAAACGTCTCGTCGTACACGAGATCAATGGCGGGCTGCATCTTTTCTGAACCGTTTCTTCGAGTAAACGGCCACATACAATTTCCTTCGGCGTTGCTTCAACGATATGCAGTTTGCGGTCGATACGCTACCCTGAAGTCATGACGGTAATGACCTTCCGGATGTGCTGAAGAATCGGGATGCGCAGGAACATGAAGATGGAGATTATTTGCGGGAGAAATGACCTCTTTTACACCAGGACGCGACGATCCGGCCTAGGAGGATTATCGCGTTCGAGCCTCTCTCTCCTCGCTGTTGAAACCGACCGGGCTTAGAAGGGTTTTCCACCATTCCTCGATTGGGGGCGCATCTTGCGCAGAACGCTTGTCGTCCATAGCCGCAACGCTTGGCGCAGCTACCGCACCCAGGCCGCCCTGCATTCCCGACAGGGCCTCCAGCTCTTCACTATCGAGCAACTAGCGGCGCGTCTGGCTGGAGGGTTCTTCCAACCGATTGACCCCGACGACCTGAAGACCGCCGTCGGGGAGGCTCTGGCGACGCCCTTGGGCGAGCTTGACGTGATCAAGGCGCTGCCCGGTTTTCAGAGGGCCGCTGCCGCGACCTTGGCCAAGGCTTGGACCGCAGGGCTGGACCTTGCAGCAGAAATCGCTGCGGCAAGCGATCCAACGGCAACGGCGCGCCTTGATTCTTTGGCTACCCTCGAGACGGCGGTGCTCGCACGCCTGCCCAAGAGCCAGCTCCGCCCGCACGATCTCGTTACCGCCGCCTTGGAGCGTGTCTGCTACGCGCCCACGCTTTTCGGCAGAATCGAAGTCCACGGGCGAACAGAAATGTCGCCGGTCTGGCGGCCGCTGCTGGCCGCGATCGCGCGAGAGACTGAGATCGTTTGGATCGCCGAAGCGAGACGCGTTCCGGAATGGCTATCTTCGACTGGGATCCCGGTAGAAGCGCGAGCGCCGGAGCGGCCGACCACCATCGCAATTTCATGTGCGAGTCCGCGACATGAGATTTTGGAGGCGTGGCGCTGGGCACGCTGGCATCTTGCCCAGGGAGCGTCTCCGCAAGAGATCGCGATCGCTGCGGCCGCGCCAGACGCTTGGGACGATCACATGCTGGCGCTGGCTGAATGCGCAAATCTTCCGATTCATTTCGTTCACGGGCGTGCGGCACTTTCAACTCCCCAAGGTCAGCTTGCCGCCGCGCTGGCCGAAATTCTCTTGCGTGGTTTCTCGCGAACGCGGCTCGTCCGCCTCATTGCACTCTTGCGCTCGCAAAGCCCCCGCTCTTCGTCCTTGCCGGGTGACTGGTGGCGCGCCTTGCCCGAAAATGCGCCTTTACTTGATGCCGCGCGTTGGAGACGCGCGATCTCGGCGCTGACACCAGAGAGTTTTTCTGATGGTACAGACCACCGGCCGCTGCTCCGAGAAATCGTCGAAACTCTCAGCAAGGGGCTCAACGAAGCGGCAGAGATCGGCCAACTGCTTCTTGCAGCAAAAGCGCTAACTGTCTGGCGCAAAGCGCTGACAGAAGGGCCACCCGCTGCGCTCGACGTAACGCTCACTGGCCTGCGCGTTGACGATGGTGTGGAGCCTGATACTGCCATACTTTGGGCTCCGGCGTCCGCGGTTGCGGCCGTCCCGCGCCCGCTCACTTGGCTGGTTGGCCTGACTTCGCGATCGTGGCCGCGGCGTGCGACCGAAGACCCAATACTCCCTGACCACATAATCGCTACGGCTCGCCTCGATCCGCTGCCAGTACATCAGGCCGACCGACGCGATTTTCTGACGATTCACGACATGACAAGTCGCGAACTTGTCTGTTCGCGGGCGCGGCGCGACAGCGGGGGGCGGCTACACGGAATGTCTCCCCTCTACCCGCGCGGTGTGAACGAGGTCTATCTCGCTCAAAGCCGAGAACCCGAGCATGCGGCAAGTGCCGGCGACCGTTTGCTGGCGCGCCCCGACGAGTTCGCGGGGCTGCCGCTTGCGATGTCAGCGCTCCAGACGTGGATCGACTGGTATCGAGAGCAAATCACGGGTCACGACGGGTTAGTGAGGCCGAACCATCCACTGCTTCTCCGGGCGCTTGACCGGCGGCAATCGGCAACCTCCCTGGTAAAGCTGCTGCGCGACCCTTTGGGATATCTGTGGACCTACGGTTTTGGATGGGCCGAACCCGAAGAGACCGACGAGCCGCTGACACTCGACCCGCTTGCGTTCGGCAATCTCCTGCACGAGATTCTTGAAGGAGCGGTGACTTGGCTCGAAAGTGCCGGCTCTGGTGGATTTGCTGGCGCTTCAGCTCAGGACGTCAGGCGGGCCGTCGAAACCGCTGCGGAAATGGTTGCCACTCGTTGGGATGAGAACCGGCCGGTGCCACCTCCTGTCGTCTGGAAACGCAAGCGTGCGGAGGCAGTTGAATTGGCTGTCATCGCTCTATCCGAGCACGATGACGGACTGCCCGATCAGCATAGCTGGGCTGAAATTCCGTTTGGTGGAGACCCAAAAGCCGACGACCTTAGCGAAGGAGTGCGTTCGGCGCTCCCATGGGACCCGATCGAGCCGGTGATTATCCCCGGTACTGCCATCCGCATCGGCGGGTCGATTGACCGCCTCGATCTCGCTGGCGACGGAAGCCGCGCTCGCGTCACCGACTACAAATCAGGAAAGCTCGGTGGCGGCAAGCCTCCTCAACTAAGGGGCGGAGCTGAGTTGCAGCGGTGCCTCTACGCTTACGCGGTCAAGGCGCTTGTCGCCGGCCACCCGCAGGTAGACGCCCGACTCGTTTATCCGCGCAAGGACGGCCAAGTGCTACTGCTTGAGAATCCTGAGGGAACGCTTGAAAAGCTTGCCGCATTTCTTACTGCTGCCAGTGCCTCCTTCGCTGCGGGCACTGCGCTCCCAGGCCCAGCTGCTGAAGAGACCTGGTATGACTTGGCGTTAGCCCTGCCCGGCGGCGCGACGGAGAGTTATCTTGCGGCTAAATTGCGGCTGGTCGCACAAGAGCTTGCTGCGATCGCACCGCTATGGGGAGACCCTTGAGATGCCGCAAGAATCCGCACTTGAGCGCCTCCCCGATGCTTCGGCACGCTTGGCCGCCTTGGCGGACCATCATCGCACTCTCGTCGTTGAAGCCGGCGCAGGCAGCGGCAAGACTGCTCTCATGGCGGGGCGAGTTGCCCTCCTTCTGGCTGCCGGCGTTCATCCGAACGGCATCGTCGCCATAACCTTCACCGAGGCAGCCGCCTCAGAACTTCTTGAGCGCATTGAGCGCTTTGTGCAGGAACTTCTCGGCGGCCAAGTCCCCGTGGAACTTTCAGAGTCCTTGCCCGAAGGGCTAACCAATGCGCAAAGGCAGAACCTTGAGAGCGGGATTGACGCTCTTGACGAAATCACATGTACGACAATTCACGGCTTCTGCCAGCAGTTGATAAAGCCGTATCCCGTAGAAACCGGAATTGATCCGGGCGCGGCCATCATCGATCCCGCAGCGGCCGAGCTCGCCTATCAAGATCTGATGGAAGCTTGGCTCTCGGCCCGTTTTGGGCGGGACCGCGGCGCCGAAGGTCTCGGGCGCATTCCCCCAATAGCAGGGGTGGGCGGTGAAGACGATTTCTTTGCCGAATTGCTCTTCAAGGCGCCCGACGAGACGCTTGAGCTGATTAGCAAAACCTCTCAATTTCTCAAGGCCCATCGGACGGCGCAGGCATCTGCCGCGATAGTCGATCCCGCGACCTTTGCGCGGCTTGCGGACGCGGTTACCCAATTCTCCGCTTGGTACAACGGTTGCGGCGTTGCAGAGCCGACGACCGGCGAACTTATCGAAGACCTGACGCAAGTTGCCGCTCGGGCACGCGAGGCGGCAACGGAACCGATGACCGGGCGCCGTATCGCCGAACTTATATTCCACAAGGCGCCGCAAGCATGCAAAAAGGGGGAGAGCGCGTTCAAGCAGTGGGGCCGTAAGGGCAAATGGAGGGACGCCGGCAGAGCAGCGGGACTGACCGCTGCCCAGAGCGAACATCTGAGTGCCGCCGGCGAGTCCCACTATCAGGCCTGCGGTGAAGAGTACCAAGCGTTTTGCGATGGTTTAGGCGCGCTCGCTTTTCAACGCTTTGTCACAGAATTCGGCGCCCTCAGAGACCTATACCGGGACTACAAGCGTAATGCCGCGCTTCTCGACTTCGACGACCTGCTCCATCATGCCCGCGATCTTCTGAAGAGCAACGAAGGGGTGCGTCAAGCTCTCGCGCAGCGCTACCCTCGAATTCTGGTCGATGAGTTCCAGGACACCGATCCGTTGCAGGCCGAAATCCTGTGGCGGCTCGCTGGTGAAGGTGACGCGGCGTCGCCGTGGTACGAACGCACAATCCGTCCCGGGGCGCTCTTTGTCGTGGGCGACCCCAAACAGGCAATCTACCGTTTTCGCGGCGCTGACGTAAAAACCTACCTCGTCGCCAAGCGGGCGCTGTCAGCTCGTGATCCGACGGCCATCTTAGAAGTGTTTGCTAATTTTCGCTCGCAGCCTCCAATCCTCGAATTTGTGAACGCCCATTTCGCGGCATTGCTTGACGAAGCACAGGGACAACCCGGCTTCACGGCTCTTACGTCCGTGCGCACCCGCGGTGACGAACCGGGCGTAGCAGCCTTCGAGATCGCACTTGATGACCGACATAAGAACGGAAAGGGCAACTTGGTGGTCGACTTGGTGCGTCGAGAGGAAGCGTCGATTGTCGCGAACATTGTGCGAGACCTCATCGGCGCCTATCCGGTGTGGGACAAGGACCAAAAAAGATTCCGGCCATCGCGCGCAGGTGACATTGCCCTACTCGCTCCAACCGGTACCAGCCTCTGGATTTACGAGCGGGCCCTAGCAGGCTGCGGAAAAACGAGGAGTTTTCCACTCGATCGGATATAGTGGAGTAGGAAGAGGTTGTAGGAGGAGGTGGCGGAGATGCGTGGGGTGGACCATCAGCAGAGCGGAATGTTCAGCTACATATCGGCGGAGCG
>NZ_JAUSKL010000101.1 GCF_030646925.1 Candidatus Binatus sp.
ATGCCCAACGCGTCCCAGCGCAGTCTGCAGAAAATCCGTCTCCATCCATTCCGGATTGCCGAGCGCCTTTTTCGCGCCCTGCCAGAACCGGTCGGTCGCGGCGCTGAAACTCACCCATCCGTCCTTGCACGGATAGACCCACTGCGCAGCGCTTTTTTTCCGCACGCTGAGCCGCTGGTATGACGCCGACTCTTTCGATTCGTGCGAATAAAAACCCAGGTTGGGCCGCACCATGCTGATCATCGCTAGCCACTGGCTGACATCGACGTGCTGGCCCGCGCCGTTCGCCTTGCGGCCGTACAGCGCGCACATCGCCGCGGCTGCGCCGGTGTATCCGGTCAAGTAATCCGATTGGCGTCCGCCAAGTTTGAGCGGCGGTTCCGTCGATGGATCGGTCACCTGATGCCACGGCGTTTCGAAGCCCACCGCGCTCATGTGCGTCGCGACCAGATCGCCTCCACGAAGATTTTTATATGGCGACTCGGCGCCGAAGCAGGTCATCGATACGACGATCAATTGCGGAAATCGCGCGGTGAGCGCGCGCCAATCGATTCCGATCTTTTCGTTTAGTGCGGGGCGATTCGGATTGAACACGATATCAGCCTTCGCCAACAGCTCGAATAGCAGATCGCGGCCGCGCGAATGCTCGACGTCGAGCGTCACGCCGAGCTTGTTAGTGTTCAAAAACAGATGAAGGCCGCCGGTCTCGGGATCCGGCATCTCGTCGCGAAATGGACCGAGCGTGCGTTCAAGCGCGCCGCGGCGCGGCGGCTCCACCTTGATTACTTCGGCGCCGAAATCGGCAAAAGATTTCGCCGCCATCGCAGCCGCCACGAACGGGATCGTATCGAGCGACGGCAATTCGACGACCTTCAGTCCCTCGAGCGCGCGCGGCGGCTCGCGATACTCTTCAAATCGCGCCATCGCTAAATGCTGCTCTCCTCTTTCAACCGATCGAGCAGTCCGATCAATTCGCTCATCGATCGAATCGCGTAGTCAGGTTTGTACTCGGGATGATTCTGCAAATAATTGAACGACGCGGCGCCAGTCGCGACCGCCACCGACGCTCCGTAACCCGCATTGATCGCCGCCATGATGTCGCGCGGCTCGTCACCCACATACACGCAGGCGTGCGGATGAGTCGCGGCTTTGATCGCGGTCTGTTTGAGGCTCGCCGACTTGTCGAGCGCGCCCATCGTCGCAGTGGACTGCGTCACGACGTGATCGAGATGCGAGGCGAGGCCGACCATCGCGAGCTTTTCGACCAGCCGCTGCGAATTGCCCGGCCGGCTCGTGATCACGCCGGTCTCGTAACCGCGGCGTTTCAGTTCGGCGAGCGTCTCACTCACGTGCGGCAGAACTTCGAGGCGTTCGGTCTTGTCGATCTCGGCCATGAAGTACGCCCACGCGAGTTTGACGTACTCGGGCCGGAGGTGCGCGGGCACGCCGAGCCACACGTCGTCGCGCGCGAGCGCCTCGCGATAGCGCTCCTGGGTCAGCGGCGGCTTGTGCCCCAACTCATCGAGCGCATTTCTGGCCGCGCTGTAGAGCGGACCGTGAATATCCACCAGCGTGCCGTCGAGGTCGAAGAAGATGGCTTTGAATTCGCGGGGTGGCAATCGAGAGTCCTCGAACAGTGCGCGTCGGCTGGGGCAAAGTCACCCAACTGAGCGCATCCAGTCAATCCTTTCAACCTGTTTGCTTCCGCACTTGTCAAGCCGCTCGATTTATAGAAGCGCCGACGAGGTAAACCAGTCGCAGTCGATTTTGTCGAGCGCGACGAGGAAGCGGCCTTCGGGAGGGAACATGATTTGCGCGATCACGCCACCCTGCGACGACGCGGCAGCCGGCGTGATTGCGAGGATCGCGGCGTCGGCGTGATCGAGCGTGCCGGGCGCAGGCATATCGATTGACGCAAGCGTCGCGAGCCGATTCAAGATCGATTTGCGGCGCCCTAGCGCTTTGAGTCTGTTCTTTTTCGGCGGCAATTCTTCCTCGGCGTTCATCCACAGCCGGAAAGCGAGGTAGGGATAGCCCTCGAAAGGTTCGGCGCCGAGCCTTGCGAGCGCCTGATACGTCGCGAAGCCCGCGATCATGAAGCGGGTGAATAGCGCCCCGCCGCTGAGCTTGGCCGGATTTGCGATTGCGTCATGCGCAATCCCTTCAAATATGTGCTTGCCGAAGGCGCTCAGATGCGGCTTGCAGTCAGGATGAAACGCGCAATCGATAAAATATTTCGCGAGGCGTGATGGAAACAGCGAGAGACGCAACTTTGAATCGCGGCCAGGATTGTAGTTCAGCAGCCCAACCAGCTTACGAAGTTCGATATCAATTGTCCTCACCTTTTGCGGGACCATTTGCCTGAAAAACGTCGTTGAGCAATCGAGATCGAGCGGGCTGCGCGGCGAATCGACGATCGCGATCGCACCGGCGCGAAGTTCTGGAACAGCTTCAGCAAGCGCATTCGCCAGCGCGCCGATTGGATCGCTGCCGCCAATTTGCACGAGCGCGACCTGCGCGTAGCGCAGCGTTCGCCGCCTGGCATCGATGCTCGCGAGGTCGAGACGATTCTCGCCGACGTCTATCCCGACGATCGCGGCGTCTCGCGGAATCCCGATGCGGCTGCATTGGGCTGATACAAAAGCTGATATTCGCGTCGTCCTCCGATCACTTTTTTGACGTACTCGCGCGTCTCCTTGTACGCGATATTCTCGACCCATTCGTCGTCGTCGCCGGCGAAATTCGCCGACCATTTCTGCACCGCGTGTTCGCCCGCATTGTAGGCCGCGACCGCGCGGAACGAATCGCCGTTGAACATCTCGAACAGGCTCTTCAGATAGGTCGTGCCGAGATCGACGTTGACCGTCGGATCGTAGAGCGGCACCGCGACCGTGCTCATCCCGCGCTCGGCCGCGACCTTGCGCGCCGTCGATGGAATCAACTGCATCAGGCCCCGCGCGTTGGAGACCGACGTAGCGCGCGGATTGAAGAGACTCTCCTGCCGCGCCAGCGCCAGCACCAGGTACGGGTCGAGCGCGAGCCGATTCGACGCACTCTGCACCAGGTCCCAATATGCGCGCGGATAGCGCACGCGTTCGGCGACGTCGTGGCCAAGCTGTCCGTGCTTTTCCATCCGCGTGGCGACGACGATCGCGTCGTACCATGCGCCCGCCTTGGCAAATCCCGCGAGCACGAAGCGGCGCATCTCGCTCGAGTTGCCGCCCTCTTGCGCCAGCGCTTTCAACTCGTCGGGTTCAAGTTCGCGCAAGTCCATCGCGCGCAACGTCTGCAGCCGCGCCAGATGAAACTGCGCCGCACCGGTCACGGATGGAGTTCCATTGAACGCGGGATCCGGTGCAGATGCCGCTGGCAGTTCGGGCGTCGCGGCGGAAACGCGGAGTGCGGCCATCGCGGGGTAATAATTGGTATCGATGCTCTGCGCGACCTTCGCGAAGATCGCGCGCGCCGCCGCCTCCTGATTGAGTTTCTCGAGCGCACGAGCGCGCCAGTAATCGCACATGTCGCGATCCGACGGCTGATTCGCATGCGCGCGAGCCTGCTCGAAGCCCGCGGCCGCCTGCTGATAGCGACGCGCTTGGTAGAGCGTCCACGGCCCGCGGAACCGCGCGTCGGCGGCGCTCTCGCTGCTCGGATATCGCGCAGTCAGTCGCCGATAATCCGCGCGCGCATCGTCGAATCTTTTCTGCTCCTCGAAGCTGCGACCGATACGGAGCATCGCGCCGGGCGCGAGTTTGCTCGCCGGAAAATTTGCGATCAGGCGTTCGAAGGTCGCGCGCGCCGGGTCGAACTGATCCTCGTGCCAGTAGATCAGCGCGAGCGTTTCGAGCGCGGGCGCAGCAGCCGGTCCGCGCGGCGCGATCCGCAAATATTCGAGCAACGCACGCTTGGCGGCTTCGGGCTCAGGCTTCAGCGCTCGCGCTTCGATCCAGGTCAGCTCGGCGCGGATGCCCGGCTCGGGATTCATCGCGAGGCCCGCCATCGCCTGCTTGACCGCGGCGGGAAGATCGCCCTCCTTCAGCAGCAACTCGGATTCGCTCAGGTGATAAGCGAGCGAATCAGCCTGCGCCAGCTCGGGTTTCGCGGCGAGCAGCGCGTAACACAGGTTCCGCGCTTCCGTATCGGTGTCCGCGTGCGGATAAGCAGCGCGTAATTCCATCAGTTGCGCGTATGCCGCTTTCGGATTGCCTAGCGCGATAAGTGCCTTGCCCTCGACCAGCCGCGCGTTTTGCTCGATCGACGCGTCGGGCCCGCGCGCGATCAACCGCGACGCCGTTGCCGAGGCCTCCGCGCTGCGGCCCAGTTTGAGCTGGATGATCGCGAGTTGAAGCTCGGCGCGATCGAGCATCACGCTGCGCGGATAACTTCGCACCAGCCGATCGAACGAATCGACGGCGCTGTTCAGATCGCCCTGGTCGCGCTCCGCAAGTCCGAGATAGTAGAGCGCGTAATCGCCGAGTGGCAGGAAATTGTCCGCGGCGAACTTCAGGCGATCGATCGCGCGCCGATAGTCGTGATTGTTGTAGGCGCGGTAGCCGTCGAGGAACGCCGCCTCCGCGTCGGATGGACGCTCCCCAGGTGCGCGGGTCAACGCCGGTACTGGCGCGGACTCCGCCGCTCGCTCGGCGGCCGGCGCGGATTGGCGGGGAGCGTCGGCGCGAGCAGGCGCCGAGGCGCATCCGGGCAGCGTAATCGCGCAGGCGGACATCAGCGTAACGTAACGCCGGACAATCTTGATCATGCTGATTGGGGTTAGCGCATGCGTCGAGCGGCTTCAATTGGGTGACGGAAAAATCGCTCGCAAAATGGCGATGGTTGCCTGCGCGGCGAGCGTCTGGAACAGTCGGATGCGCGGCATCCGCGCGTCGATACCGATGGCACATTCAATCAAGTTGATTCTCGCGTCGGCTTCGCCGCGGCGCAGCCAGTTGCTGAGCGCGGCCGGCTTATCGTTCGAGGTCGTCGAGAGCAGCGTCGCTGAAATCCGCCGCGAAGGCGAACCGGCGCGCGATTACGCGATGCGGATGGCGACCGAAAAGGCGCGCGCCGTCTCGATTCGATTTCCCGGCGCGATCGTCGTTGGCGCAGACACCATCGTCGTATGCGGCGATGAAATTTTGGAGAAGCCCGCGTCGCCGAACGACGCGCGCCGGATGCTGCGGATGCTCGCCGCTCGCACGCATCTCGTGATTACGGCGTTCGCAATCGCGCGCGGCGGCGCCGTCCTCGAGCACGAACCGGTCGAGAGCCGCGTCACCTTCCGCGCGCTCAGCGACGGCGAGATTGCTGAGTACCTCGCGACCGGCGAGCCATTCGACAAAGCCGGCGCGTACGGGATTCAAGGATTGGCTCGAGGATTTATCGCGAGCGTCGAGGGTTCGCGCGACAACGTGATGGGCTTGCCGACGAATTCTGTGATTGCGGCGCTCGCGCGATGCGGAATCGCGGCAGAATCAAGCTGAAATGATCGACGACAATGAAATTACAGAACGGCTCGAGCGGGTGCGATCGCGAATCGAGGCGAGCGCGCGTCGAGCCGGCCGGGAAATCGCGTCGATCCGCCTGGTGCTCGCGAGCAAGACCCAGCCCGCATCTGCGATTCGCGCCGCGTATCATGCGGGCGCGCGCGATTTCGGCGAAAATTACGTGCAGGAAGCGATCGCCAAGCGCGCCGAACTCGCCGATTTGAAGGACATTCGATGGCATCTCATCGGCCATCTCCAAACCAACAAGGCCAAGGTCGCCGCGGCGTCATTCGATCTCATTCAAAGTCTAGATTCGACAAGACTCGTCGAGGCGCTCGCGCGAGCACGGAAAAATTCGCCGGTGCGCGCGCTCATCGAAGTGAATCTTGCCGGCGAGTCGAGCAAGACCGGCGTGGCTCCCGATCAAGTCGAGGCCCTGCTCGATGCGGCGCGCGGCAAAATTGAAATCGACGGCTTGATGACGATTCCGCCGCCCGCCGCGACGCCCGAACTCGTGCGGCCCTACTTCGTTCGCCTGCGCGAGATGCGAGACCGGCTTGCGATGAGATCGGGCGTTGCGCTACGTGAGCTTTCGATGGGAATGACGGATGACTTCGAAATCGCGATCGAGGAAGGCGCGACCATCGTGCGCGTCGGACGCGCGGTTTTCGGCGAGCGCATACAGTGAAAAAGTGAAACAGTGAAAAAATGAAAAAACTCGGGTTCATCGGCGGCGGCAACATGGCCGAGGCGCTCGCGCACGGCCTGATTCAGCACGGCGTGTTCAAGCCCGCAGACATTATCGTGTCGGACGTCGCGGCGGTGCGCCGCCGCAAGCTCGCGCGCTCGCTGAAAGTCGCCACCACCGATGACAATCTGGAAGTGATGCGCGAGGCGCCCGCGATCCTGCTCGCGGTGAAGCCGCAAACGATCGACGAGGTGATGACCGAGCTCTCCGCCGCGCTCGCCAAGCCGTCCGGCAAATCGGCAGCCAGGGGCAAGCTGTTCATTTCGATCGCGGCCGGCATCACGCTCGCGCGCCTGACGGCGGGATTGGGCAAACGCGCGCGTGTGATTCGCGTGATGCCGAATGCGCCCGCGATGGTCGGCGACGGGATGGCCGCGATGGTGCGGGCGCGATCCGCGTCGGCCGCCGATGAGAGTTTCGCGCTGAAAATTTTTCGCGCAGTCGGCGACGCGGTCGCGCTCAAGGATGAAAAACATCTCGACGCCGTGACGGCGCTCTCCGGCAGCGGTCCCGCTTACGTCTATCTGTTCGCCAAGGCGATGGCCGATGCGGCTGTCAGCGAGGGAATTCCGCGCGACCTCGCGATTCGGATGGCGCTCAAGACGATTCGCGGCGCCGAGCATCTGATGCGCGAATCGAAGCGCGACGCGGCTGAATTGATTCGCGCCGTCGCCTCGCCGGGCGGCACCACCGAAGCCGCGCTGCGCCGGTTCGCCGAGCATGGATTTTCTGATATCGTCGCCGACGCCATCCACGCGGCCAGCGATCGCTCGCGGGAACTGGGCCGCGGAATCAACTAATCAGGACATTCGATGCAGGGTTGGGAAAGACTCGTTCTCTACACGTTTGGCACGGTCGATTCGATTTTGCAGTTGTACATCTACGTCGTGATTATCGCGGTGGTGATGACCTGGATCGAACCTAATCCGTACAATCCGATCGTGCGATTCATTCACTCGATCACCGAACCGCTGTTCGATTGGGTCCGCGAGCATCTGCCGGTCGTGCTGGGCGGCCTCGACTTATCGCCGATCGTCGTTTTCTTCGCGATTGGATTGATCAGACAAGTATTGCTGCCGACGCTGCGCGACTGGCTTATCCCGACTCCGCTGGTAACGTGACCGATCCGCCGAACCGTCGCGAGCGCGCCAAGCCGAACGATCCTTCGTGGATGCGGATTGGTGTCGGCGAGATTGTCATCGACGTCTCGGCGCAACCGCGATCGTCCAGGCGCGGAGTGGTTCGCGCCGGCCCGCAAGGCTTGGTGATCGCAGTCAACTCGGCGCCTGAAAAAGGCAAAGCCAATGACGAACTGATCGATTACCTCGCCGACGAACTGCGCATCCCGCGCGCGGCGATCATGATGATTCGCGGAGCGACATCGCGCAAAAAAATTATCCGCATCATCACCCACGAGCCCACCAGGATCGCGGCGCGGCTCACGCGGATTAGCAATCCCGAATGACGTGTGCCAATCGCAATTCGGCGAATATCAGGCGAAACTGGGCTGTTTCATTGACACCAGCGCCTGACGTGGTTACCTAGAGTGAGAGGGATCCTGCTTTTCGAGTCAGCAGGCGCGAGTTTGAAATGCCAATCTACGAGTATAAGTGCAGCAAGTGCGGCGTGTTCGAAGTGATGCAGGGGATCAAGGAGCCGTCGCTCCGCAAATGTCCTACCTGCAAGGGCAAGGTCGAGCGGCAGATTTCGCGCGGCTCATTCATCCTGAAGGGCAGCGGATGGTACGCGACGGATTACGCGAAGAAATCACCGTCGAGCGGTACGGAAGCTTCGGAGACGACCAAGACCAACGGCGATAGTTCGTCTGCATCAAACGAGTCTTCAAAATCGTCGAGCGAGTCGTCGAAATCCTCGAGCGACACTTCCAAGTCGTCGAGCGAATCGTCGGGCAAGGAATCGAAGCCTGCATCCGAGAGCAAGAGCACGCCGGAAAAAGCCGCGGCGGCCAAGCCAGCAGCATAGCAATCAGCAGAATGTCGCGAATCGAGCCGTGGGGTAGCGCGCCCCGCGGCTTTTTTGTTTCAATTGCGAGCCTATGAATGCGCTGGTCGTTGATCGCAGCCTCGAGTTTCGCGCGGATCACCCGGTGCCGGCTGCGGCGCCAGGTGAAAGTATCGTGCGAGTTTCGCTTGCCGGCATCTGCGGCACCGATCTCGAAATCGCGCGCGGATACATGGCGTACCGCGGCGTGCCCGGCCACGAATTCGTCGGCCGCGTCGCGGAGACTGCAAATGCGGCGCTGCGAGGCCGTCGCGTCGTTGGCGAAATCAATGCCGCGTGCGGACGATGCGCCAGTTGCGTCGCGGGTCTCGGGCGTCATTGCGCGGCGCGCACGGTGCTCGGAATACTCGGACGCGACGGTGCGTTCGCCCAGTATCTGCGCCTCCCCGACGAAAATCTGATTCCGGTTCCCGATTCGGTTCCCGACGACGCCGCGGTCTTTGTCGAGCCGCTTGCCGCCGCCTATGAAATTTTTGAGCAGGTGCATTTGTCGCGCAATCATCGAATCGCGGTGCTCGGCGACGGACGCCTGGGCGCGCTCGTGGCGCTCGCGCTGAAGGGCGAGCAGTACCAACCAATCGTCGTCGGTCATCACGCGGAGAAACTAAGTCGCCTCGCCGATTTAGGACTGGCGACCGCGATCGACGCCACAATCGGCGATCGGTTCGACGTGGTTGTCGATTGCACCGGCCACGGCGCAGGACTCGCGCGAGCGATCGCGATGGTCAAGCCGCGCGGCACGATCATTCTAAAAAGCACTGCGGCTCAAGGCGTCGCGATCAATCTCGCGCCAGTGGTCGTAAATGAGATCACCGTAGTCGGCTCGCGATGCGGTCGATTCGGCCCCGCCCTGGATGCGCTCGCAGCGAAAAAGATCGATCCGCGGCCGCTGCTCGACGGCACCTTCGCGCTGAAGGACGGCATCGCAGCTTTTGCCGCCGCCGAGAACCCCGCCAATTTCAAAATTTTGCTGAAGCCGTCGTGAGCGTCGCGCAGAACTCTTCATCGCGTACGCGACGCGCATCCGATTCCGGCACGACGATCGTCGGCGTCGATACTGGCGGCACGTTTACCGATCTCGTCGCGATTATCCGCGGTGAATTGCGCGTTCATAAAGTGCTCTCGACGCCCGCCGACCCCGCCGACGCAGTAATTCGCGGGCTCGCCGAGATGCTTGCCGATGATACGCCCGCCGCGGTCACGTACAGTTCGACCGTCGCGACCAACGCGCTGCTCGAAAAAAAAGGCGCGCGCGTCGCGCTCATCACCAACGCCGGTTTCGAGGACGTGATCGAAATCGGGCGCCAGAATCGCGACGATCTGTATGCACTGGCGCCGTCGCGTCCCGAGCCGCTGGTGAGCCGCGCGATGCGGTTCGGAATCGCCGAACGCACGCTGTTCGATGGCACTACGATTCAGCCGTTGACCAATTCGGAACTCGCGCGCATTCGCAAACTCGCGTCGGCGATCGATGCCGAAGCGTTCGCGATCTGCCTGCTTCACTCGTATGCCAACCCGAAGAGCGAGGAGGCGATCGCGCGCACGCTGAAGCCGCTCGGGCGGCCACTGTCGGTGTCGCATCGCATCCTGGCCGAGTACCGCGAGTACGAGCGCTTCTCGACGGCGGTGGTCAATGCGTACGTCGCGCCGCGGATGTCGTCGCATCTGCAAAATCTCGAGACGCGGCTCAAGGGCGCGCGGCTGCGCGTGATGCAATCGAACGGCAGCGCGATTGGCGCGGAATTGGCCCGCGTCGAACCGATTCGGACGATTCTGTCGGGACCGGCGGCCGGCGTGGTTGGCGCGGCGACGCTCGCCAGTGCAATCGGCACCGATCGATTCATCACTTTCGACATGGGCGGGACTTCAACCGACGTGTCGTTGTTCGATCGGCGCGCGCGCATCCGAACGCTGAGTCATCCCGAGGGCTACGCCGTTCGCACGCCTGTGATCGATATCCATACTGTCGGCGCGGGCGGTGGTTCGATCGCGCGCATCGACGCGGGCGGTTCGCTGCAGGTTGGTCCGCAAAGCGCGGGCGCCGATCCAGGACCGGCCTGCTACGGCCGCGGTGACGCTGCGACCGTGACCGACGCGGACCTGGTCGCCGGTCGATTGGTCGCCGAAAATTTTCTCGGCGGCAAAATGAAGCTGCAACCGGAGCGCGCGGCGCGAGCATTGTCGGGGCTCGCGCACAAGATGAAGTCCACTTCCGCGGCGGCGGCGCGCGGAGTGATTCGGGTCGTCAATGCCAACATGGAACGCGCGATTCGCGTGATCACGGTCGAGCGCGGTTACGACCCGCGCGATTTCGCGCTGCTCGCATTTGGCGGCGCCGGTCCGATGCACGCCTGCGAGCTCGCGCTCGATTTGGGAATCCGGCATATCGTGATGCCGCAAAATCCGGGACTGCTGTGCGCGTGGGGCGCGGTCGGCGCTCCGCTTGGCCGCGAGTATTCGCTCACGGTGCGCGAAACCAATCCGAATCATGCGCGGCTGCTCCATCACGCTGCACCAATGATTCGCCGCGTCCGCGACGAGTTGAAATCCGAGGGCGCCGCGAAGATCGAACACGAACTTTGGGTCGATATGCGTTATCGCGGACAATCGTATGAGCTCGAAGTCGCGCTGACGCCGCGCTTTGTCGCGGAGTTTCATTCGCTTCATCGGCAAACCTTCGGGCACGCCGCTCCCGACGCGGCGGTCGAGGTCGTGAACATCAGGATTCGCGCGATCGCCGCCGGAAAAGCTCCGACTGCGCCCAAGAAGATCGCGCGAATGAAAAGCAAGGCGGCGCCGATTTCGCGCAGATCAGTGATGGTTGGCAATCGCGAACGTATCGTGTCGATTTACGCGCGTGATTCGCTCGGCGCCGGTACACGGCTGCGCGGACCAGTCGTCGTCGTCGAACTCAGCTCGACTGCTTACGTCGCACCCGAGTTCGAACTGCGCGTGGATGATTTCGGCAATCTGCAACTCGAGGCCGCGCGATGAAAATCGATCCGATCACGCTCGCCGTCATGAACAACCGCCTCGCCGCGATTGCCGAGGAGATGGGCGTCGTACTCGGCCAGACTGCATATTCGCCAAATATCAAGGAGCGCCATGATTTCTCCTGCGCGATCTTCGATGCGCGCGGCGAACTGGTGGCGCAGGCTGCGCACATCCCGGTTCATCTTGGTTCGACACCGCTTTCGGTTCGCGCCGCGATCGAGAGGCTCGATCTCGGCCGTGGCGATATCGCGGCGCTCAACGATCCGTTCGCAGGCGGAACGCATCTGCCGGACCTCACTCTCGTCGCGCCTATTTTTATAGGCAACGAGCGCAAGCCGTTCGGGTACGCGGCGAACCGGGCGCATCACGCGGATATCGGCGGCATCGCGCCGGGCTCGATGGCGCTAGCGACGGAAATTTACCAGGAAGGATTTCGGCTGCCGCCGGTGAAGATCGTCGCGGCCGGCGAGATCGCACGCGACGTGATGACGCTCTTTCTCGCCAACACCCGCGTCGGCGAGGAGCGCGAAGGCGATTTGCGCGCGCAGATTGCCGCGCTGACGGTTGGTTCGGCGCGCCTGCTCGATCTCGTGAAGTCGTCGGGACGCGCGACTGTCGAGGCTGCGATGGATGCGCTGAAATCATACGCGTCGCGCCTGATGAGCGCGGCGTTGCGCGAACTGAAGCCCGGCACCTATCGCGCCGAGGATTTTCTGGATGACGACGGCTTCGGCACCGGCCCGATTCCAATCCGAGTGGCGATCAAAATTCGCGGCGGCGATGCGCTCGTCGATTTCACCGGATCGGCATCGCAAGTGCGCGGCTCGGTCAACGCGAACTACGCGATCACGCTGTCCGCCACCTTCTACGCGATGAAATGTCTCGCGTCGGAGGCGGTGCCGGCCAACGAAGGCCTGATGCGACCGATCAAGTTGATCGCGCCCGAGGGCTCGATCGTCAACGCGCTGGCGCCGGCGGCGGTCGCGGGCGGCAACGTCGAGACTTCGCAGCGAATCGTGGACGTCCTCTTTCGCGCGCTGGCGAAGGCGGCGCCCGCCCGGATTCCGGCGGCGAGTTCAGGCTCGATGTCGAATCTCACCGTCGGTGGATTCGATCGTTTCCGCAACCGCCACTTTTCGTACTACGAAACGATCGCCGGCGGCGCGGGCGCGGCGAAGGGACTGCCGGGTGCGTCGGGAATTCACACTCACATGACGAACACGCTCAACACGCCGATCGAGGCGCTCGAGGCGTACTACCCGATGCGTATCACTGCGTATCATCTGCGCCGCGGCTCGGGCGGTCGAGGACGCGCGCGCGGCGGCGACGGTCTCGTGCGCGAGCTCGAATGTCTGGTCGATTCCAACGTGAGCGTGCTCACGGAGCGCCGCAAGATCGCGCCTTACGGTTTGGCGGGCGGCGGCGCCGGCGCCAAGGGACGGAACGTGCTCGTGCGCGGGCGCAATCGAAAATCGTTGCCCGGCAAGACCAACATCGATCTGAAGCCCGGCGATCGCATTCGAATCGAGACGCCCGGTGGCGGCGGCTGGGGCCGCTGATATCGTGCGCCCTCCACGTCCTTCCTATCCTCATCCACTACTAACAGCGCGTAGCGCGCATCCTGAAATCTTAGTGCGATTCGGCCCTGCGGCCCGAAGTCGGCTTCGCGTCGCCCCAGGAAGCCCGAAACCCGTGAGGGGTTTCGGATGAATGGAATTTTGATCTATCGCTATGCCAGCTCAGATCACGCCCGATGAACGCAGCCGCTCGCGCGATTTCGCGTCGATACCAAGTTCCTCGAGCACTTCGTCGGTATGCGCGCCGAGTCGCGGTGCGCCGCTTCGGACACGAGTCGGCGTGCGTGAGAACTTTGCCGCCGGCCCCGTGATCGGCGCGAGCTTGCCGTCTTCCTGCGCAACCTCCTGCAGCATGTCGCGCTCGAGCGTATTCGGGTCGCGCGCCGCTTCGGTGTAGGTCCGCACTTTCGCGCACGCGATTCCAAGCTTCGCGCACTCCTCGACGGCTTCATCGACGGTGCGCGCCGCACACCACGCCGCGAGCATCGCATCACACTCCGCGCGATTTTTCATGCGGCCCGGAATCGTCGCGTAGTCGGGATTCTCGGCGAGATCGGGACGCCCCGCCATCCGCGCGACGACCTTCCAGTGCGTATCGAGCAAAACGCCCGCGAGCACGTGCCCGTCGCGACATCGATAAACGTTGCTCGGAATCGAAAACGAAAACTCGTTGCCCATCCGCTTCGGCTCGAGGCCGAGCGCCGCCAGCGTGAGAAATCCGTTGGACTGAAACAGCATCGCATCGAGCATCGCGACGTCAACGTGCTGTCCTTCGCCGGTCCGATCGCGATGACGCAGCGCCGACAGTGCGCCAATCGCGCCGTGCAGGCCGCCCAAGTCGTCGCAGATCCAGGTCGGCGCTTTGACCGGCGGACCGTCCGCGGTGCCGTTCATCGAGATGAATCCGCTCATCGCTTGCGCCAGCGGATCGTACGCGACGCGATCGTGAATCGGACCGAACTGCCCGTAGCCGCTGATCGAGATGTAGATGATGTCGGGCTTCACGGCGCGCGCATCCTCGTAGCCGATTCCCCATTTGTCGAAAGTGCCGGGCCGAAAATTCTGCACGATTATGTCCGAGCGCTTCGTCAGTTTCAGAAAAATTTCACGGCCCTCGGGATGCCGCAAATCCAGCGTCAGGCTCCGCTTGTTGCGATTGACCGACGCTTGCGCGAATCCGACCGGCGTATCGTGGCCGGGCAGAAACGGCGGGATTCGCCGCGACACTTCGCCCTCGCGCGCCTCGACCTTGATCACATCGGCGCCGAGGTCGGCCAGCATGCACGCGCACATCGGCCCCGCCCAACTCGTGGTCGCATCGATCACGCGAATCCCTTCCAGCGGTCCGGTCAAATCGTGCCGCGCGTTGCGATAGAAGTCAGCTTTCTTCATGCGTCCAGCCTCCGGCGAACGAATCCTACCGCTATCGAACGAAAATCGACAATCGTTGCGGATGCGATGGGCCTGCCGATAAATTTAATCCCGATGGCGGAGCATCAGTTCTACGTTGGCATCCACGCCGTGATCGCGAATCGCGGACGGATACTGGTCCTGAAGCGCGCGCCGCGGATGCCGTATCGTCCGGGCAGTTGGGATTTGCCCGGCGGCCATCTCGAGGTCGGCGAAAATTTCGAAGATTGCCTGCGCCGCGAAGTCAAGGAAGAAACCGCGCTCGACGTCGCGATTGAACGATTGCTCGGCCTGCACAGCATGATCGATGAGCCGTACTTGCAGGCCCTCTATGCGTGCCGCCTCACCGTGTTCCAGAACGTGCAGTTGGCGCCGCACGAGCACGTCGAGCATCGATGGGCCACGCCGGCGGAACTGGAATCGCTCGACTTGATTCCATATCTATCGCGAATTCTCAAGCAGGGGATGCTCACCTTCGTTAAAATGTGAGCGATACGGCGATGTCGATCCAGACTTTCGTGTCGCGGCTGAGTGGTGTCTGATAAAGGCGTGAGAAATCTCTCGCTCCGATTCCTGGTCCTCACATTGGTCGCGCTCTGCTCGACGACTTCGGGTCACCTCGCGCGCGCCGCCTATTCGTCGCAAATCTACCGGCTCACCGGGTCGATCAAGATTGGCGGCGACGGCGGATGGGATTACCTCGCGCTAAGCCCCAACGGGCACGCGCTTTACGTCACCCGCACGACGCATACGATGGTCATCGATCTTGCGACCGGCCAGTCCACCGCGGATATCCGCGGCCTGCGGATCGCCCACGGCGTGGTGTTGGTGCCCGACGCCGGCCGCGGCTTCGTCAGCGACGGCGGCGCGGGAACCGTCGTCGTCTTCGATCTGAATACCGGCGCGGAATTGGGCAGAGTCGCTGCCGCGGATGACGCCGACGCGATCATCTACGATCCCGCGAGCAAGCGCGTGCTGGTCTTCTGCGGCGACGCGCACCAGATGGTCGCGATCGCGCCGGACGTTGACCCGAAGCGCGGCAAAGCAATCGCGAAGGTGGACCTTGGCGGCACGCCCGAATACGGAGTCGCCGACGGGCGCGGCGAGATCTTCGTGAATATCGTCGATCGCGACGAACTGGCGGTGATCGATTCGGCCGCGATGAAAGTGATCGCGCGCTGGCCCACCGGCGCCGGCAAACAGCCAACCGCACTCGCGATCGATCCCAAGACGCGGCGGCTGTTCATTGGATGCCGCAATGGCAGGCTAATCGTGATGAACGCGGACACTGGCGTCATCGTCGCAGACTTTCCGATCGGCCAGGGCGTCGACGGCGTCGCGTTCATCGACGGCCTGATTCTCGCAAGTTGTTTCGACGGCACGATGTCGGTGTTCCGCGAAATTGCAGCGGACAAATTCGTGCCGATGCAGACGGTATCGACGGCGGTTGGCGCGCGCACTTTGACGGTCGATCCCTCGAGCGGAACCGTGTATTTGCCGACCGCGGAAATGAAGACGGCGGGCGGTCATCGCTACGAGCAGGCGCCCGGCACATTTAAAATTCTCGTCCTCACGCGAACTGCTGAAAAGAATCCCTGAGCCGAGATTTGTATCGAAAACCGTCACTGCGTCCTGAAAAGATGCCGCAACCAACCATCGATCAATTGGCCGCCGAGCGCTACGTGAGCCTCGTGACGTTCCGACGCAATGGCAAGGGCGTGCCGACGCCGATCTGGATCGCGCGCGCCGGTGACAAACTCTATGCGTTTACCGACGGCGCCTCGGCCAAGATGAAGCGGCTCAGAGTGACCGATCGAATCCAGATTGCAGCTTGCGATGCGCGCGGAATCGTCCGCGGTGAATTCGCCGACGGACGCGCACGCAAAATCGACGACCCCGCAATCATTCGACGCGCGCTTGCATCACTATCGCAGAAATACGGCTGGCAGATGTCGGTGCTCAGCTTTTTTTCGCGGCTCTCGGGACGAATCAAGCGCCGCGCCTATCTCGAAATCTCGCTCTGATTCTTATGCGCTCGGATTGTTTTCCAGCGTCGGATCCCGCACCAAAATTCCCTCTGCATAGAGTTCGCGAACACGATCGGCGGGCATTTTGAGCAATTCGCCCAGCACGCGCTCGTTGTCTTCGCCCAACCGCGACGCATGCACGTCGATGCGATCTGGCCACGCCGAGAACTTCACCGGCATCCCCGGCAGCGCCACCTTGCCAAGCAACGGATCGTCGATCCAGCGCACCGTCTTGCGCTCGTTCAGATGCGGATGCTTCACCGCCTCGTTCACCGTCAGCACCGGCGCGCACGGCACCCGCTCCGCGTCCATCGCCGCGATCGCGTCGTCGCGCGTCGGAAACGTCCCGAGCCATTCCTCGATCACTCTGACTAGTTGCTCTTTGTTATCGCGCCGGCCGCGCGCATTTTTGAACCGCGGATCGGTCCCCAACTCCGGCATCTTCATCGCGCGCAGAAGTTGCGGCCACTGATGCGGCGGCACCGTGATCTGCACGTATTGATCGCCGCGGAAATGATAGATCCCGGTCGTTCCACCATCAGGATGAACCGAGCCGCTGCGCGTCGGCCGAAACTTGTCGCCACGCAACGACACGATCGGAACCGTCTTCTCGTGCATGTGGAAGTAGGTGTCGAGCAGCGACGCGTCGAGATATTGCCCCTCGCCCGTGCGCTCGCGATGCAACAATGCAAATCCAACCGCCATCGCCGCGTTGACGCCGGTCGAGATGTCACCGATCGCCATCGACGTCAGCGCCGGCGGCCCTCCCGCCTGCCCGATTCCGTCCGTCACTCCCGCGTATGCCTGCCCGATGAAATCGTAGCCCGCCTTGGTCGACAGCGGCCCGGTCTGCCCGCCCATCGAAATCGAACACATGATGATCTTCGGATTCACTTTCTTCACGTCGTTGTACGAAAATCCCAAACGATCGATCACGTGCGGCGCGAAATTTTCCACCACCACGTCGATCTGCGGAATCATCGCCATCACGATTTCGCGCGCGCCCGGACGCTTGAGATCGATCGCGAAGCTGAGCTTCGAATGATTGTGCTGAAGATAATAGGTGCTGTGGCTCGAATCCTTGTACTTCGGATCGAGCGATTTGAGCCCGTCCCCGCGCACTCGATCGCCCGCCGGCGCAAGCTCGACCTTGATCACCTCGGCGCCCATCTCGCCGAGAATCCGGGTGCAGGTCGGCCCTGCGACGAACTGCGTGAAATCCAGTACTCGATACCCTTCGAGCATCCGCGGTGCCTGATTTGCCATTAGTCAGTTCTCCTGATTGCTCCTCATGATGTAATTCGTTCACCGCGCGATTGCCAGCGACCCGAACGCCGCGACTCGTGCCCTTCACCCCTGCCGCGATTTACTCCTCGCCGCCTGCGCCATCTTCGAGCCCGGCTCATAGTAGCGCGCCGCCCAGATTCCGGTGTACGGCTCGTCCGCGCCGAGCATCCGCCACGACGTGATTTTCGCGCGCGCCCGCTCGACAGCGATCAATGCCCGCGGCTGATCGCGCGTCTCGCTGAGGTATCGATCCGCGGAATCGTCGTCAATATAGCGGCACGCGATCCGCCGATAGACGTCGTCCCATTTTCGATCTTCACCGGGTTGATAAAGAATTTTCGCCGCGCCCTCGAACAGGACCTTCCGATAGCCGGCCGCATCTTCGTCGATCGTGATCGCGACCCGCGCCTCAAGCCGCACATTCGCCAGAAACTCGGAATTTTTTCGCGGCGTGATCAGGATGCTGCCGTTCTCATAAATGAACCACACCGGCACGACGCTCGGCGCGCCGTCGGCCTTGACCGTCGCGATCCGCGCCAGATGGCCGCGCTCCGCAAGAAACCCGTCGATTTCACGCTCGCTCAATTTTGGCATTTTCGATTCTCCACCGCCGGCCGAGCGGCCTCGCCGGCATCATTCGAGCGCGTGAAATCGATCGCGCGCTCGTGTTATCAACTGGCACACGCGCTATCGGGCGCGCCGCTCAAAGAGTATCAAACCGCAGAGGCAGGAGCTCAAGTGGAAAAAATAGAATTCGGCACCGCGTTACCGGCCGTCACCAAAATTCCCGAATTCGCGCAGCGCGCGGAAAGCCTCGGCTACGACTATCTCTGCGCCGGCGAGCACATGATGTTCCACGGACCGGTCGGCAATACGCTGATCACGCTCTCGGTCGCCGCCGGCGCGACCTCGAAGATCAAGCTGATGAGTTCAATTGTGTTGCTGCCGCTCTACAATCCAACCGTGCTCGCGAAACTGACCTCGGTGCTCGACGTCGCTTCCGGCGGCCGCTACCACATGGGCATCGGCATCGGCGGCGAATTTCCGAAAGAGTTCGAGGCGTGCGGAATTCCGGTCAAGCAGCGCGCGTCGCGTTCGAACGAAGCGCTCCAGGTGATCAAGAAACTCTGGACCGAGGAGAAGGTTTCATTCGACGGGCGCTATTCCAAATTCTCCGGCGTGACGATCTCGCCGCATCCCACCCAGAAACCGCATCCACCGATTTGGGTCGCGGGCCGCAAGGAACCCGCGATGCGCCGCGCGGCGCTCTACGGCGACGGCTGGATTCCCTATATGTACACGCCCGAGATGCTGCATGAGAGCGTCGAGAAGATTAAGCAGTTCGGCGCCGAGGCCGGCCGCGACATGAGCAACTTCCGCACGGGCCTTTTCATCTTCGCGTCGATCTATCCTGATCGCGACGAGGCGCGCGAGCAGGCGGCCAAGGTGCTCGGCCGCACCTACGCGCAGGATTTCTCGAAGATCGCCGGCATGTACACCCTAACCGGCAATCCCGACGATTGCCGCAAGCGCGTCAAGGAGTATGTCGATGCGGGCGCCAAAACGATCCTGGTGAGCTGGGCGTGCCGCGCTGCCGACATCGATCAGAACATGCAACTGGTCGCCGAAGAAGTCGCGCCCGCGTTCAGATGATCGACGTTCACACGCGCTTAACGCCCCGCGATATTTCGGCAGCGCCCGATCCTTGCTATTGCTTGAGGTGGGTCGGCGCCGAAGGTTTTGCGGCGGCAATCGACGACGGCAATCGAGGAAATTAGATGGGTCCGATCGGAAAAGCGATTTTTCTGACCAAAGGCGTCGGCAAGCATCGCGAAAAGCTGACTTCTTTCGAGCTCGCGCTGCGTGACGCGCGCATCGCCGAGTTCAATCTCGTGCGCGTGAGTTCGATTTTTCCGCCCGGATGCAAAGTCGTGTCGATTCAGGATGGCCTCAAAACCCTGACCCCCGGCCAGATCGTTTACGCCGTCATGTACGACAACTCGACCGACGAACCGCATCGCTTGGTCGCGGCCTCGGTCGGCCTCGCGATCCCCGCGGAGAAAGATCAGTACGGCTATTTGTCCGAGCACAAAAGCTTCGGGCAGACCGATCAGAAGGCCGGCGACTACGCCGAGGACCTCGCCGCCACGATGCTCGCGACGGCGCTCGGCGTCGATTTCGATCCCAACGTCAGCTACGACGAACGCAAAGATATCTGGAAGCTGTCGGACAAGATCGTGAAGACGCGCAATATCACGCAGTCCGCGATCGGCGATCGCGACGGCCTGTGGACAACGGTTGTCACCGCGGCGGTGTTCGTCGATCTGCCGCCGGACAAATGATCCGATCGACTCTCAGCGCGGGTCAGGGCCGCGTCACGCGATAGATTACGAAAATCCCGCCTTCGTTCTTGTGATAGTAGAGCGACTTGCCGTCCGGTGAGATCGACGGCGCCTCGGCGAATCCCGTGATCGCCTTGATTTTCTGCGGCTTGCCGAATGGCTTCGTCTTCGACGCGCGGCTCGCGGTGTAAATCGCTGGTCCGCCGGGATCGAACCGCGTGAAGAATATCTCGAGTTCCGACGCGGATATATCGGCCGCATAATTCAGCGTCGGGGTATTGATCCGGCGCGTGATCGCCTTGGCATTGCGGGGGCGTACGAATCCCGACTCGGTGCGCTTCGCGATCAAAATCTTCGCGGTGTCCGGAACCGGTCCGCCGCTGAACCTCCCTTCGGAAAAGTACAGTGTATTGCCGTCGGCGCTGATCTCCGCGTCGAAATCGACGATACCCGGCCTCTGCAACGACACCCCCGGCGCCAAATCGACGCCCGTCACATCGCCGCTCGCGAACGCACCGCGGTAGATCGTCGACGCCGTCGAGTCATAGCTCCGCGTCGAAACGAAATAAAAATTACCCGCCAGGTCCATCGAGGCGACGGCGTCGAGCGCTGCTGTATTCACGCCGCCAATCTCGCCGTCGAACTGAAAAGTCAGATCGTCGATCCTCGTCGCCTGAAAGAGATTCGTGTTGACCGACGGCGAGTTCGAATTGTTGAAAAATAGATGCTTGCCGTTGCGCGTGATGAACGGCTCCATCGCGTCTTCGCTGAAGCCCAGGATCGTCACACGCTGTGGATTGGCGAACTGCGGCGGCTGGATGCGGCGCATCGGATCGATCGACAGGCGGTCATCGGCGCCCGCGCACGCCGCGATACCCAGCATCATTGCGGCCACCGCGACCAGTGCCCTCGCCCAGCCTTCGCTTCTCATCACCGAACGATGCTGAAAGGCGCGATCACTGATCGGCGCCGGCGATTTTCAGATGCTGTATTCGAGCAGCAGTGCACGCCGCAGCTTAGCATAGTGAATCACCGCGGCCAGATAATGCTCTGTCTTTTCTGAAGGCAAGCCCGCGAAATCGAGGCGGTAGCGTGTCTCGAAATAGTCGATCACTTTCGCAAATACCGGCTTCGCGATTTGCCTGTGATCGCGCCTCGCCGATGCGCTCTCGCCATCGTCGAACCACTTGCGCGCGATACTTTGCGGCAACACCCCGAGGCTCACGAGGCAGTCCGCCGCGAGCTCGGCCGACTCCTCCAGATGCTCTTCGTATACCGTCGAGGCGAGTAACTGCACTTGATCGCTCTTCGAGTCGAAAATTCGGGCCGCTAGATGATGACCCATCTCGTGAGTGAACGCCGCTCCTACCGCGGCCGGATGATGCGCCGTGTTTACGCAGATCAACGGACGCTTTGCCGCCCCAATCTTGGGTGCATAGAAACCCAGCAGGGCAAGCCCTTCCGGACTTCCTAGCTTCGCCAGCCGAAATTCAACTCCCAGGCTGGACCAAAGGCGCGTGAATTCTTTGGGGGAAACCAGCCTCACGGGTTCGCGATTCAGATTCGGCCAGACGGCGCAGGTCGCCTCCGCAACTATCTCTGCCACCTGCGATCTATCCAGGCATTTGCGCAGCGCCTGCCCGTAATCGCGGTGCAAGATTGATTGAATCCCGTCCCCGCCCGACGCATCCCCCCGCAGCAGCGATGTCTTCCTCGCTCCGAGGATCTCCGCGGCCAAACGCTCCATCGATGAAAACTGGTTCCGCGTGACGCCATCCCCCAGAATTACGGCAGTATCAACTATTCGTTTACTACGTTCCTATGTGACTCGCAACATAGAATGCTACTTAGTCTCGTACGCATATGTAACAAAATAGCGTTTGTACGCTCACTCATGGACAGTACATGATGACTTACTGTCATCAATTTTACCCTCTGTCGACCCAGAGATGCTGACTAATTGTCAATATGCACTCCGGCGGCTCAACTGCCTCTTCGATCGCCCACCTAGAATAGCATCTGCGTCCCTCAGGTTACAAAACAGTCTGTCGCTAAATCATACGTCCCCCTGCGGCGCTCGCGCCCTCTTTTCTCCATTAGTACGAGGCCCTCCTACTGCGCAACCGCTTATGTTCCGCCCGAAACACGATTTTCGTTCTCATCAATCATCACCAAAGGGAGATACGCCATGGAATTTCGCCTTTTGACTACAGCGCGCGAGCGAAACATTTTCGCCCAGCGCCTGGCCGAGGCTCGAGCCACGCACGGAGCGAGCTTCAAAGACGTAGGCCCCACGCAGACCAACAATCGGATCCGCCTGGCGTCCGCCGACGTTTACGCTCTGTTCGAAAGCGACTGCGCCCCAGCGGAATCGATGGTCGGCGGAGTCGCGCTGCATGACCTGGAAGCCTTTCCGCAAAGCTGCCAGCAGCCAGACTTCTCGCATTTGCCACCTCGCTCCGTGCTGGAGTGCAGCGATCATTGGTCACTCTCGAGAGGCGCCGGCATTCATGCCTGGCGCGGAATCGCGGTTCAAGTCGTTCGCCGAGAACCCTGCGCGGTCCTCATCTACCTGGCCGTCGGAGGTCCCGATCACGGTGGATTTTATTCCGCGATGGGCTTCTTCAAATCTGGCGGGCCGGTTGAGCACCCGTACCTCGAAGGTCCGGACGACGGCAAGCTGTGGGTGCAGCCGATGATTCTCGACGGTGGAGCGTTGGCGAGACTGACGGCCTCTGTGCGCGAACTGAAAATCCAGAGTCTGAACGACTACCAAACAATTCGGTTCAGCAAATCAGATCGTCTGCGGCCATCTGCGCGTGTTGATGCGCAAATCCCGAGTAACGGACACGTTCAAAGCGCGATTGCCGCACGCGCGCACGTTGCCATCGATGCTGCTTCCGCGGCGAATCTATAAGCGAGGTGAATCGTGAGCATCCGATTGCATGATCCTGAACACTCCTGCCCGGCCGCGCGCATACTCAACTCAGCGACAAAATGGGGAATGAAATGAATCTAGATTATGCTGGTTCAAGGGCCGTTCAGACCGGCCCAACTGACGTCTTTGCCGGAACGATTCCGGTCAAACTCACCAAACAGGAGTTGCTCGAACTGTCGAGCCTGAGCCCGTTCAGAGGCTCGCTCCATATCGCCGCCGAATGGATCCTGATTGTCGCGTCCGTCTATCTTTGCCAGCGCTTTTGGAATCCCTTCCTCTACCTGATCACGGTCGCGTTCATCGGCGCTCGCCAACACGCATTGCTCATCCTGATGCATGACGGAGTGCACTATCGGTTGTTTCGAAATCGACGCCTCAACGACTGGATCGCCGAGATCGTCCTTGCATGGCCGAACCTGATTTCCGCGCGCGCCTACCGCAAAAATCACTTCGCCCATCACAGCTACCTGAACACCCCGCAGGATCCCGATTGGGCGCGGCGCCAGGGGGACGCGTCGTGGGTCTTTCCGATGCATTGGGGCAGGCTCGCGATGCTCATCATCCGCGACGCATCCGGCGTCGGCGCGATTTTCTTCCTGCGCCTCGCGCGCACGCTGCTGTCCAAGGACACCGGGGTATCGACCGGCTTCCTGTGCGCGCGCTATGGATTCTACGTGGCCGTCACCGCGCTCTTTGTCTGGTTCGGCGCATTCACACTCCTGCTGCTCTACTGGTTCGTCCCGCTCTTCACCTGGTTGATCGTGATTTTCAGGATCCGCAGCATCGCCGAGCACTCCGCGATTGACAGCAGCGATCGCGCCTACTCGCAGACCCGATCGACGCAGGCCTCGATGCTCGAGCATCTTTTCGTTGCGCCCAAGAACGTCAACTACCACATCGAGCATCACTTTTACCCGAGCGTGCCGTTCTACCGGTTGCCGGAGCTTCATCGCACGCTGATGTCGAAGCCGGAGTTCAAAAACGGCGTGCACCTGACGCGGAGCTATTTGGGCGTGCTTCGCGAATGCCTCGGCGATACGCACTCACGCGCGGTTCGTCATGCGACCGAAGCCAGCTTCGCGACTGAGGCCAATTCGAATCTCGCCTGAGACTGTGCGGCGGCGGACATCATCGTTCGCCGCCGCACTTGTCGCCCGCCGCGAATCCACCGTATAGGGTTATCGTGCGGTGCATCTGATTTTGGCGCCCTTCTCTATGGAGCGATCTATTTGAAATTCGGCATCCTCCAATTCTTTAGCTGGCCCGATCGGCGAGTCTCGCTGCCGACCGTGTACGAACGCGCCCTCCAGCGAATCGAAATCATGGATCGCTCCGGCTACGACGCCGTCTGGCTCACCGAGCATCATTTCAACGACTACAGCGTGTGCCCGTCGATTCCCGTGATGGGTGCGTATGCCGCGGCGCGCACCAGCCGACTGCGCATCGGCGCTGCTGTCACGCTTGCCGCGCTTTATCATCCGGTGCGCCTCGCCGAGGAAATCGCCCTGCTCGACATACTCTCGGGTGGCCGCGTCAATTGGGGCGCCGGCCGCGGCTTCGATCCGCGCGAGTTCCGCGCCTTCGGCGTGCCGCCCGACGAAAGCCACGTGCGATTTCACGAGGCGGTCGAAATCGTGCTGCAGGCCTGGCGCAATCCGCGCCTCGATTTTCACGGCCGCTTCCACTCCTTTGAGGACCTCGAAGTGCTGCCCAAGCCGATGCAACAACCGCATCCGCCGGCCTGGGTGGCTGCTTCGACTAACGACGGTATCCAGTGGGCTGCGTCGGCCGGACATTCCATCCTGATGAGCCCGCATCCCACTCATGCTGAAATCGGCGAGCAGCGCGCTTTCTATCAGCGCGAGCTCGAAGCGCACGGCCACACGATCGCGGGGCGCGAAATTCCGATGGCGCGCCTGATGGCGATCGCGGACACCGAATCGGAAGCGCGAAAAGTCGCCACCGACGGCGTCAAATGGCTACTCAGAACTTACGTCAATCCGGCTGGCCGCGGCGACGTGAACGAGATGCTGCGCCGCTACGTCGATTCGGTCGTGATTCACGGCACACCCGAGAGCGTCATCGATCAGCTCCTCCGCCTCCGCGACGAAATCCGGCTCGACTACCTGATCGGCGCGCCGCTGAGCCATCAGACTTTTCTATCGTTCACCGATCGCGTGATGCCCCGCGTCGGCTGACGCAATCTATAGCTCTCGTCGTGGCAGCCCCAGCGCCTGCCGCAGCTTCGGCTTCAGCAGGTGAATCAGCTTGTCCTCCCAGCACACGTAATTGTCCGGGATATCGAGTACCAGGACTTTTTCCGCATGCTCGTCGCCGAATCGATTCCGGATGAAGCGATGATGCGCCTCTTCCATCACGCAGATCACGTCCGCCTCCTCGACCAGCTCCAGCGTCACCGGATTTTTCGCCCACGGCTCCGTCCCCGCGGACGACACCCACATCGGCGCGCACATTTCCGCGAGCACCATCGCCGCGGTCGGACTGCGATCGAGGTTGCCCGTGCAAACCATCAAAATCTTCTTCATATCGATTGCGATTCTATTTCTTCGCTCCCGGCAAAAAATCGTCCAGCGGCACGCCGAAACTGTTAAGCGCCCACGACACCATGTTGTACTGCCCGATCGTGAACACCACGTCCATCATCTGTTCGGTGCTGTAGCGCTCCGCGAGCACCTTCCACGTTTCGTCCGACACCACCGAATTTTCGAACAGGTCGTCCGCCGCCTGCAACAAGGCCGCCTCGTGGCGATCCCAGTCAGCCTTGGGCCCCTTCGTGATGCGCTCGATTTCCGCATCCGTCAGCCCCGCCCGTTTGCCGATCAGCACGTGCTGCTCCCATTCGTAGATGGCCTGGTTGAGCCACCCGATCCGCAGGATGATCATCTCGCGCTCGCGCTGCGACAGCGTCTGCGTTTTGCCGAGAATATGATTTGCGAACGGTAGCCACGCCTTCGTCAGCGTCGGATGATTCATCAACGTTTTGAAGATGTTGACCACGCTGCCCTGCACCTTGCTACGCTCGGCGAGTGCGCGATCCTCCTCGCTCAGCGTGGAAAAATCACGAAACGGTATTCGCTGCTTTCTTGACACCATCAGGCGCCTCCTTGATTTTGCGCGATCGTTGCTGTCCTTCGATTTCTAACTCTCTTATACCTACAAATACCACCTGTCATTCCGCACCTCACCACTTCCCCCACTCCGGCCTCACCCCTCTTGTCACTCCGCGCATCACGACTCTTCGTCAGTCCGCGCATCACCACTTTCGTAACTCTGAGGCGAAGGCTGCGCTGCCGAAGAGTCCCGGATTTCTTCTTTGCCTCGCATCGCTGGGCGATCTTCCGACTCCGGCAGCCTCCGTTCAGGATGACACGGACAGGCGCAACCCTTCTTTTCCTAACTTCCCTACTATCAGCGCGTAGCGCGTATCCTCTCTTGATGCGATTCGGCCCTGCGGCCCGAAGTCGGCTGCGCGTCACCCCAGGAAGCCCGAAACCCGTGAGGGGTTTCGGAGAATCTTCCTTCCCCCTCCTTCGCTGCGCGATTGACGCGCCTCCCTCGTTCAATTTAAAGCTTGCTAATCGCAGGAGGTCTTTCCGATGGACATCAGCGCGCTCGAACAACGAATCACGATTCTCGAGGACATCGAAGCGATCAAAAAACTCAAAGCCCGCTACTGCGCCGTCTGCGACGACGATCACAATCCTGAAAAAATCACCACCCTGTTCGCCGAGGACGGCATCTGGGAGGGCGCCGACGTCGGCGCGCACCAGGGCCACGACGCGATTCGGAAGCTGTTCCAGAACTTCCAGCAGCGCATCAGCTTCTCCCAGCACAACGTGATGAACCCGGATATCGCCGTCGATGGCAGCACCGCCAAAGGCATCTGGTATTTCCTCGGGCCATTCACGATGCGCAAGGGCAACCGCCAGATGTGGCTCGCGGCGCGCTACGAAGACGACTACGTGAAAGTCAACGGCGAGTGGAAATTCAAGCATCTACGCGCGATCGGCAGGATGGCCGCGCCGTACGAAAAGGGCTGGGCGAAATAGCCGAAGCTACTTCGCTCCAGGCGCCGCGAAACACGGCAGCGAACGGCCCGCGACGTACTGAAACGTCCGCTCGTTCCACACGAACGTGCCGATCGGAGGACTGAAGTTCGCCGCCAGATTGGTCAGGCGATCCTCTTCCTCCGCGCTCTTCGGCTCGACCGTCGCGTACGCCAGGTAGTCGCTGCCGTCCTTCGGCAGATTGACGTCGAGCGGCGGCGCGAAATGCATCTGCATGAAATTCACCGCCGGCCGCCAGCCGTCCGGGTCGGTGTCTTCATCGATCAGCGGGCGCCAGTCGGTATGCTCGAACGTGACGTTCAGCAAGAGTTCGCGATATTCGGGCGCCCCTGACGCGTTCGATCGCAACTCGATCACGCCCGGCGTTTCCACCGTGAGGCGGTCGCATCGATCGCGCCGATCGACCTCGTTTTCGCCCGGATGCAGATCGTTGGGATCGTTATTCGACGAATTGTGCGCGCCGATAATCACGCTCTCGGCCACATGCATCGCGCCCGACCCGACTCCCTCCACGACGTGCAGCGCCACGGGCGCCAATTGGATCGCCGCCAGCCAGCATCCGCTGCTGCCGACCGCGAGTCCGGCGCCGAATATCGCGAGTATCGTCGATGAGTTCAGTTTCAGGATTCTGATAGTGGCAGTTTTCCGATGCGAGATCGATCTTGCCCCTCGAAAATCGCGGCCAGTTTATCGGCGCCTTGCGACGGCGGATAATAATCTCAACGGCGAGAAGGAAGTTGAGCACGATGTCAAAACGCGCGATCGCGGCACTGGGATTTGCCGTTGCGATCGCCACCTTCGGATGCACCGTTCAGCAGCCGACGCTGCCACCCGACGTCGTTCAGACTCCCGCGCATCCGCTGCCATTCAAGGGCCGGCTCTTCGATGGCAACTTGCAAGAGTTGCCGCCCGCCGTTGCGATGTCGCTCTCCGACGATTCGCCCGTCACTTTTTCCTATCGAGAAGAATTGACCCACGACGAAAGCCATAAGCCGCTCTGGTCCTCCGCCTTCGATCCCGCCACCTACGCCGGCTCCGCGACCGGCCAGTACGGCGTCACGGCGTTCGCGTCGTTGTCGATCAGCGAGGGCGATACGGTGCTCGCCGACTACACCGCGCAGCAGCGGGTCACGATGCCGTACAGCTTGTTTGCCGAGCCGACGCACAAAGAGTTGGATCAGGCCGCGCGCAACGCGGTGCGCACCAAGATCGATCAGCAGTTGTACGGCGACGCGGCTCGGCTCGCCGAAAAGATCGCGAGTTCCTCGACCACCTCGACCAGATGAATCGCCGGTTTGCGATATCGCTCATCTATATCGCGATCACATTCGCGCTCGGATGCGCCGTGCAGGGCCGCCCCTTCGAAAAAGCAACTTCGCCGCCGAATAACGCCACCATCTATGTTTACCGGCCGTATCGCTTCGAAAGCTCGTTGCTGAAACCGCCGGTGACGTGCGGGGATCAATCCGCCTCGATCGGCCCAGGCGGTTATCATGCGTATGTCGTTCCCGCCGGGCAGACCGTCCAGTGCAGCGTGCAGACCGAAACCATTGACCAGGTCGAAATCCACGCCGAGCCGCGTGTTTATTACTTCAATGAAGATTTTGGATGGGGCCGGCTGCTCGGCCATCCGCACTTGAATCCGATCGATGCCGACGAAGCGCAAACCGAAATTCAAAAGTGCTGCGTGCTCGAAAATTGATCAGCGCAAATCGAGCAGCGGCGGCGGCCGCCGGCTCACCCAATCCGTCGCCTGCTCGTACGCGTGCGCCAGCCGGAGGCAATCCATTTCGCGATGATTCGGCGCCACGATTTGGATTCCCATCGGCAATCCGTCAGCGTTGAATCCCGCCGGCACGCATAGCGCGGGACAGCCCGACATCGTGATCGGAATCATCACTTCCATCCAGCGATGATAGGTGTCCATCCGCCTGCCGCCGACCTCGGTCGGCCAATGTATAGCCGCATCGAACGGGAACACCTGCCCCGCCGGCGCGATCAGGAAATCGAACTTCTCGAACATCGCGTTCACCGAATGGTACCACACGGTGCGCACCGCCGACGCGTCTGCGATCTCCATCGCGCTCACCTTGAGCGCACACTCAACTTCCCATCGCGCTTCCGGTTTGATCAGCGGGCGCTTCGCGACGTCGCGGTACAAAGGCCCCAGGATCGCGCCGACCTGCCATGCGCGCAGCTTCAGCCAATTCTCCCACACCTGCTCGATTGGAAAATCCGGAATCGCTTCCTCAACCGCGCAGCCGAGACTCTCGAACGCTTTCAGCGCGCTCCGGCATAGCTCGAGCACGCCAGGATCGAATGGCAGGTAGCCGCGAAAATCGCCGAGCCACGCGATTCGCGCGCCCTTGAAATCGCGCTCGAGCGGTTGCGCGAACTTGGCCGCATCCTCGCGGACCGAATACGGCGCGCGCGCATCGTAACCCGCGATCACCGAGAGCAGCATCGCGAGATCCGGCGCCGTCCGCGCCATCGGCCCGTGCACTGACAGCGACGGCATGAACACGTCGCGCACATCCGACGGCACCCGCCCGAACGAGGTGCGAAATCCAAGCACGTTGTTGAACGCTGCCGGATTTCGAAGCGACCCTGCATGATCGCTGCCGTCGGCGACTGGGAGCATCCTGAGCGCCAGCGATACCGCCGCGCCGCCACTGCTGCCGCCCGCGGTCTTGCTCTGATCGTATGCGTTCAGCGTGGCCCCAAACACCTCGTTGTAAGTATGCGATCCAAGCCCGAATTCCGGCACGTTGGTTTTGCCGATTATGATCGCGCCGGCCCGCTTGATCCGCTCGACCAAAATCGTGTCGCTCTTCGGCACAAAATTTTTGAACAGCGGCGAGCCGAGCGTCGTGCGGATACCGCTCGTCTGTTCGAGGTCCTTGATCGCGTGCGGAAACCCATGCATCCAGCCGAGATACTCGCCGCGCGCGATTTGCGCGTCGCGCCCTTTCGCTTCCGCCATCAATTCATCGCGACCGCGCATCGAAACGATCGCGCTTACCCTCGGATTGATCCGCTCGATATGGCCAAGGTACGCGCTCATCACCTCGGCGCAAGAGATCCGGCGCGATTTGATCGCGCTCGACAATGCGAGCGCGTCGAGGCGTACGATTTCTGGGATCGGAGCCATCTCAACTGCGCGAGTCATCGCGATGATTCACACCGATCGCGTGAGCCCGCCGTCGATTCGAATCATCGAACCCGTCACATACGCCGCCAGCGGACTCGCCAAGAACGCCGCGACCGCGCCGAACTCCGCGATCGTGCCGAGCCGCCCGACCGGAATTCCCTGCGCGTTGCGCCTGATCGCTTCCTCGAGCGGAATCTTGTCGCGTTCCGCGCGCGCACGGCTGAGACTCAGCGACCGATCGGTCGCGATCACGCCCGGCAGCAGCGTGTTCACGGTAATGCCGTCGCGCGCCACCTCGCCCGCCAGCGTCTTCGCCCATCCGACGATCGCGCTTCGCAAAGTGTTGGAAATTCCGATCGTCGGAATCGGTTCGATCACGCTGAATGACGCCACCGTCATGATCCGGCCCCATTTCCGCGCGCGCATCTCGGGCAGCAGCAGGTCGGTGGTTCGAAATAACGACAGCACCATCGCGTTGAACTGCGCAGTCCACAACTCCGGACTAACACCCACCACGCCCGATGGCGGCGGACCGCCGGAATTGTTGATCAGGATGTCGATCGGTCCGAGTTGATTGCGCGCCGACGCGATCGCCTTCTCCATGCTGGGCCAATCCGCCAGATCACCCGCTACCCCGATCGCGCGCGCACCGGTCGCATTGATCTCGCCGACTGACTTGTCGAGCGTTTCCTGGCTGCGAGCGACTAGCGCGACCGCGACTCCTTCCTGTGCGAGCGCGTCGGCGATTCCGCGGCCGATACCCTTGCTGCCACCGAGTACCAGCGCAGTCTTGCCCTTTATCTGAAGATCCATCGTTTTCCTCGATCGAATTGACTATTAACTAGTCGCTCTATTACTCAGTTCAGTAGCTATATCAAATGAACACTTCGGCCTAACTAGCTATCCTCGCACTACTCAGTAGACTAGCCAGCTAGCTCTATCGGCTGCGTCCGGCTTCCCGGCGATGCCCCCAGATGCTCGGCGCCTGATGCCGCTGCACGTGCCACACCGCGTCGTCAACCGTGCGCGCTCCCCAGCCGTACTCGACCTCGAAACCCGACGGGGTGCGCATATAGAATGACAGCATATGATCGTTGGTATGGCGCCCCAGGCTCGACGCGATCTCGACGCCCTTGTCCTGTGCGAGGTAAAGCGTCGAGCCCACGTCATCCACCGATTTGGTCTGCAGCATGAAATGCAGCAATCGCTTCGGCAGCGGCGCCGCAATTATCGCGAGCGAGTGATGCCGTGCATTGCAATGGAAAAATGCCAGCGTCGCTTTCATCGGGCCGAAACTCATGTCGATGAAATCGCTGATCCGGAAGCCCAGAATATCGCGATAAAAATGCAGGCTCTGCTCCAAATCCCTCACTGCCAGAACGATATGGCCGAGTCCCTGCTCGCCCGTAACGAATCCGGAAATCGCCCGCGGCGAATGGAACGGTTCCTCGAATCGCATTAGCGGTCCATAGAAAATTTCGGTCGCGAGCCCGTTCGGATCGTCGAATTTGGCGAGTTCGGTCACGCCGCGCGCGGCTGCCTCCTCCGCCGAGCCGGCCTCGACCTTTATCCCGGTCTCGCGCAGCCTGCTCGCGACCGCCTGCATCGCCGCCGCGTCGCGAACTTCCCATCCCACGTAGGCGACGTCGTCGTTGCCGCCGGCGTGCAGCACGAATCGCTGGCGATACTCATCCATCCGAAGCGCCAGCGTCCGTTCGTCACGGCCGCTCACCTGCAACCCCAACACGTTCGTCGCGAAATCTTCCCATGCCGGCAGATTGCTAACGCCAATACCCAGGTATCCCAGTCCCGCAATTCCGCTCATTGTAGTATTCCTCTTTAGTAGCGTACGGCCTCGACTGGCTATTCTATTTCCACGAAAATCTCGTTTCCTTCGACTTTGACTGGATATGTACGAAGCGGTTTGCTCGCGGGCAACATTAATACCTTGCCCGTCCGCAGGCAGAATCGCGCGCCGTGAAATGCGCACTCGACCGCGTCACCCTCGATATATCCCTCTGACAACGACGACTGCGCATGCGTGCAGGTATCGTCCACCGCGTAGTACTTGTCCCCCACCCTAAACATCGCGATCGGCGGAGTGCGCTCGAGCTTGATTGCGGCGCCGTCCGCCAGTTCATCGAGACCGCACACTCTTATTAAAGCCATATCGCTAATGCACTTTCCGAACTGAGTAATCGACTGACTAATCTGAAATCGCGATCCTCTGCCGAGCGGCGAACCAGACCGGCGCTATCGATCGCCCGATAATCTATACCTTAGTCGCCGCGCAATCTCATCCCCCGAGCGGGAAGGTTGCCAAGCGTAGTCGCGACCCTTGAATCTCACGTTCGGAGCGAATACGCCGATCGCGCATCTGCGCAAGCTTCGCGACAGTGGCGACGCGACGGGATTTTCGCGCGCGCTATGGCAGGAATTCGTCGCGATGGGATGGGCCGGTATTCTCATTCCCGCGGAACATGGCGGACTCGGGCTCGGCCACGTCGAAGCCGGCGTTGTGATGGAGGAACTGGGACGTACGCTTACGCCCTCTCCGTTCCTCTCGACCGCGATTCTAGCCGCGACCGCGATCGCGCGCTTCGGCAGTGAGAAGCAGAAGCGCGATTTTCTGCCGCGGATCGCCGCCGGCGAATTGCTCGCGACGCTGGCCGTTGACGAGTCGTCGAAGCATCGCCCGGATAGAATCGCGCTTGCCGCCGACCGCGCCGCATCCGGTTACGCGCTCAAAGGCGCCAAAACTTTTGTTATCGACGGCCACGTCGCCGACTTGCTGATCGTCGCGGCCCGCACCTCTGGCGCGCCGGGCCAGACCGGCGGCGTCACGATGTTCGTCGTCGACCCGCACGCCAAGGGCGTCAAAGCCGAGCGCACGCCGATGGTCGATTCTCATAACGCCGCGAGGATCACATTCGACAACGTCAGCGTTCCTGCCGATGCGATCCTGGGCAAGATCAACGACGGCTCCGATGCACTCGAAGGCATTCTCAATGTCGGTCGCGCCGCAATCGCGTCGGAACTTTTGGGCGCCGGCGAGGAAGCCTTTACGCGCACCGTGGGTTATTTCCGCGAGCGCAAGCAGTTCGGCCGGCTGATCGGCGAGTTCCAGGCGCTGCAGCATCGCGCGGCTCATCTCTATTGCGAACTGGAACTGACTCGATCTGCGGTGCTGAAAGCGCTGCATTCACTCGACGAATCTGTCGCAGCCTCGAGCGCGATCGTGTCGATCGCGAAAGCCAAAGCTGGCGCCACCGCGACGCTCACCGTCCAGGAAGCAGTGCAGATGCATGGTGGAATCGGGATGACCGACGAATTCGACGTCGGCCTTTTCATGAAGCGAGTGCGAGTCGGCCAGGAATTGTTCGGCGATACGAACTTCCACGCACACCGACTCGCAAGATTAAATCACTACTAACGCCTCGCGCCGATTCGACGCTAGCTGCCGCGGTTCGGAGAGCTATTCGCGAACGCGCGGAGCCTTCAATCCTTCGTAATGCAGGCTCATCGCGCCGATTCCGGCCGCCACGTTCAATCCGCTCTGACCTTCAAACGATACCGGCTGCAGCGCGATCGAATTGTGGAAACCGCCTAGCAGTACGTTCGCGCCCGCACCCGCACCCAAAGTCAGGCTCGCACTCGCGCCCGCATAGTTGCCGTCGAGCGCGCCGGCATTAATGTCCCTGGTTGGCGCGGCGACTGCCCACAAGATCACCGCCGACGAGAGATACCCAATGTCGGCGCCAAACTTCGATATCGAGCCCGAGTAGTACTCCGTGCGCCCCCCGTTCGACGAATAGGTGCATCGGATCTTTCGCGACGACCCGATAATAAAGCCCCATCCTGCCGCTTCGTGACAGGTTAGATAACCGGTCTTGACCGTTACGTTGTGTTCCTCCGCATAGGCAGGCGCCATCGAGGCTCCTACAGTGACCAAAAGGACCAGCGCTACAAGTGCAGGGTTTTTGAGACTCATGTTTCCTCTTTGAAGGTTAGGCAAGCGTCTGAACGATCTTAAGAGCAGGTCGGGGATTAAAGTCAAGGATTGAGTAAAGGCTCCTTATCGCCGATAGAAGCACGAAGCAGGCCATTCGCATTCATCCGCGGATACCTTGTCTTATCGGGTCTTATACGGATGACGTCGCCTATCGTTTGGGTGTTTGGGAAGGTAATTACCGAACATTACGTGGTTTAGTTCCATACTCGTAAGCTTTGTTGGACAGAAATCGTAAGTATAGGTCATGGCACAATGATTGCTGATTCGATAGCATAAAGTGGCTTTCCACGCCGCATATATCTCGACTTTTGTAGGAGTTACAAATGGCAGACGGAAAAGCTGAAGAAATCAAAGGCCGCATCAAGGAAGCTGCCGGCGATCTAATGGACAATCAGGACCTGAAGGATTCTGGCCGGCTCGACAAGGCCTCTGGCAAGATTAAGCAAGCGGTCGAGAAGGGAGTCGACAAGGTGAAGGATGCTCTCAAGAAGTAAGCACTAGTCGATTCCCGCGATAGAAGACGGCGCCCGGATGGCGCCGTCTTTTCGTTTATTGGTCCTTAAGAACCGCGCAGTCCTGCTTCTAACTCTGCTATCGTCAAGTAACACCTTTGTGAGCTAACTGCTCGGCCATACTTCTTAAGTCCTGAGCGCTCATGCCTTCGGTTGTCTTGAGCGGAGGCTGGAGCGCCCTCTCCCGTGACGTAACGGGAGAGGTATAGGACAAAGAGCCGGGATTCTTCGGCTGCGCTCGGAATGACAGAATTAAAAATCTGCAACGAAGAAGGTTGCTCGGCTACGAGAAGGTTTAAAAATTCGAACCAGGCCGTATCACAGCCGCGCGACTACTTCGGGGCAGCGCCTTTCAGCAGCGCGTCGATTCGCGCGGCGCGCTCGAGCCCTGGATCGAATTCGAAGACCAGTTCCGGAGTGTAGCGCAGCCCGAGCGCCTTGCCCATCTGGCGCCGGATAAATCCCGCGGCGCTCTTGAAGCCCGCGATCGCCTCCGCCGCGCGCACCGAGCCCTCGAGATGCGAGAAGTACACGCGCCCGTGGCGGAGATCGTCGTCCATCTTGACGCCGGTGAGCGTGATTCCGCGGAGCCTCGGATCGCGCAAATCCTTAATCAGCAGCTCGGACATCTCCCTGAGCACTGCTTCGCCGACGCGTTCGGATCTCCGTCCTTCAGCCACTTTATCTTCACTGACGAGACGAGCGTTCGCGACGCGCAGATCGCGCCCGCCGCGTTGCTCAATAGTTGGTAATCTCGAGCCACTCTTCGCCGAGCGGCGCCATCGCGAGCGAATCGATAAAGTTCACGACTTCGCGTAGCGCCTGGTCCACGAATGCGCGATCGTTGCCAACCTGGCAAATTCCCAACTCGGCGCGCTGCCACATGTCATGGCCGTCCGACTCGGCGATCGAGACGTTGAACTTGTTGCGCACGCGCGCCTTGATCGCGCGCAGCACCTGACGTTTGCCCTTTAGCGAATGGTTCTCCGGCAGAAACAAGGTCAGCCGCATGACGCCGACGACCATGATTGCAATCTCCACCAACCCGCCCGCGCCTGCGCCACGGGCATCGGCCGCTCAAGTCTGCAGTTGCTTCTCGACCGCCGCCTGCCCGCGCACCGTCTGCGGCCTGGGCGCCTCGAGCTTGCGCAGAATCGCTTCCATCTCGAAGGCCTCGATAATGTCGCCCGGCTTCACGTCGTTGAAATTTTCGAGCGCGACACCGCATTCGTAACCCGCGGCCACTTCGCGCGCATCGTCCTTGAACCGCTTGAGCGACGCGAGCTTGCCTTCCCAGACCTGGCGGCCGTCGCGCACCAGTCGCGAACGCGCGCTGCGCACGAGCTTGCCGTCGAGCACCATCGCGCCGGCGACGGTCGCACCCGGCACGTTGAAGGTCTTGCGCACTTCGGCGCGGCCGAGCGACTTCTCGCGATATGTCGGCGCGAGCAAACCTTCCATCGCCTCGCGCATGTCGTTGATCGCTTCGTAGATGACCGTATAGAGGCGAATCTCGACGCCTTCCTTTTCCGCCAGCGCGGCGGCCTTGGGCTCCGGCCGGATATTGAAGCCGATCACGATTCCCTTCGACGCCGACGCGAGCGTCACGTCGGTTTCGGAAATCGCGCCCGCCGACTGATGGATCACTTCGAGCTTGACCTCGGGCGTCGATAGCCGCTGCAGCGAGTCGGCCAACGCCTCGACCGAGCCCTGCACGTCGCCCTTCAAGATGACCTTGAGTTCCTTCACTTCGCCGGCCGCCATCCGCTGGCTCAAATCCTCGAGCGAGATGCGGCTGGTCTTGGCGAGTTCGCCCTCGCGCTGCTTGGTGCGCCGATACTCGGCGACCTGGCGCGCCTTGGATTCCTCGACGACGCAAGTAAACACGGTGCCCGGCTCGGGCACGTTCGACAGCCCGAAGATTTCGACCGGCGTGGACGGCCCCGCTTCCGCGAGCCGTTGGCCGAGGTGATTCTGCATCGCGCGCACGCGTCCGTACGACGTGCCGCTGACGAACGCATCGCCCTGATGGAGGGTGCCTTCCTGCACCAGCACCGTCGCGACCGGTCCGCGTCCGCGATCGAGCTGCGATTCGACTATCGTGCCGCGCGCCGGACGATTCGGATTCGCTTTCAGGTCCATCACGTCGGCCTGCAAGAGCACCATCTCGAGCAATCGATCGATTCCTTCACTGGTGCGCGCCGAAACCGGCACGGTGATCGTGTCGCCGCCGTAATCCTCCGGCACCAGTCCAATCTCCGTCAGCCGCTGCTTGACGCGATCGAGGTTGGCGTCGGGCAAATCGATCTTGTTGATCGCGACGATAATCGGTACCTTGGCCGCGCGCGCGTGAGCCACCGCTTCCTGCGTCTGCGGCATCACGCCTTCGTTGGCGGCGACCACCAGGATGACGATGTCGGTGACCTTCGCGCCGCGCGCGCGCATCGCAGTGAACGCCTCATGGCCCGGCGTATCGACGAATGCGATCTTGCGCCCGTTCGATTCGACGGTGTAGGCGCCGATGTGCTGCGTGATTCCGCCGAACTCGCGCGCCGTCACGTTGGTGTGGCGGATCGCATCGAGCAGCGACGTCTTGCCGTGATCGACGTGGCCCATCACCGTGACGACCGGCGGACGCGTCACGCTTTCGCCGGCAGCGACTTCCTCGGTGGTCTCCTCGATCGCGGATTCCGCGTCGAACGACACGTTCTCGACGCTGTAACCGAACTCGCTCGCGAGCAGCGTCGCGGTATCGACATCGAGCGTCTGATTGAGCGTCGCCATCTGGCCAAGTTCCATCAATTTCTTGATCAGGTCGCCAGCCTTGACGCCCATGCTGCGGCCGAGATCGCCGACCGTCACGCCTTCGGTGATTCGCACGACGCGCTTCGACGCTCGCGGCGTCGTGATTTCGGTTTTGCGCTGTTCCTTGCCGGGTAGCGCGCGGCGCTTCTTCGGCACGCGCAGTCCGCGCATCTCGCGCTCGGCGGCGAGGTCGGTGCTGCCCTTCTTGACGACTTTCTTTTTCTTGATCCCGCGACCGCCGCCCGGTTTGGCTGCCTGATCGGGCGGAAGCTGCGGCATCCCGTCAGCCGGCGCTTGCGGAGCTTGCTGCTGAGTCGCGAAGCGTCCGGTAAGGCCAGGACGCGAAGCCGGCGGACCGCCCGGACGACTCGGCGCCATTGCCGGACGCACCGGCGCTTTTGGCCTCAAATCGATCCTGCCGAGAACCTTGGGCCCCTTCTGGCCATCGTCAAGCGTCGGGCCGGATTGCGACCCGCGCGTAAGATTGATCGTGCTGCGCGCCGGCAGTTCCGCGGTCCGCACCCGATCGGTGCGATAGCCAAAGCGTGACGACGGCGCCGCAGGCGCCTGCGGTTCGGGAGGAGCGGCGGGCGCCAGAGCTTCAACGACTGGCCGCGCCTCGGGCTCCGTAACGATCACGGGTTCTGGCTCGGGCTCCGGTAGAGGCTCCACGTAATGCTTCATCGCTTCCGCTTGCGATTCGATTTCAGGCTCGGCGGGCCGGCTCTCTGCCGGCAAGGCAGCCTCGCTCGCGGACGCGGATTCCGCCGCCTGAATCGCCGGTTTCGTTCCCGGCTCGGGCTCGACAAAAATCGGCGCTTCGAGCGCGGGCTCCGGCGCCTCGTCCAGGAACGGCGACACGAACGATTCGTCGCTCTGGTTCTCGACTTCGAAATGAAACGGCGCCTCGGCATTCGCCGCGGATTGCCCGGGCTCCGTATGCCGCCGGCGCATCACCGTTGCGGTCAGCCGCTTCTCGAGAATTTTGCCGGTGCTGGTCTCGAGCACCGTCTCGCGCCGCAGGATGGTCGCGCGATGCGCCTGTTCGTCGAGGTCGGCCTTCAGCCGATCCGCCTCTTCAGGAGAGAGCAGACTCGACTCCGTGGGACCGTGTCCGAGCTTAAGCCGTGCACTCGAAGCGAGTAGTTCCTCGACCGAGTGTCCCCAATCAGCGGCCAGTGTTTTGATCCGCTTTCGCGCCATTCTGTTTATGCTATTCGACCTTTGTGCTTCTATCCAGAGTAAGTTTAACTGCTTCTGCGATCCTGAGCCGCTCGCCGCGATCGATTCTCCGTCTTAGCGAGCTAAACACCTTTACCTTAGTATATACTAATTGGAGCGCGCATTCATTCGTGCGATGCAAATATGCGCCCCGCCCCGCTCGCTTCCCCTCGCAATCCGCCACGACGCTGTCTTCCACCAACGCGATTCGAACCATCGCGGCTTTCGCATCCTTCTTCATGCATCCGATACAGGTGCGCTCTACCTTATGACTTTCCTCCGGCATCTTCCGCTTTTTCTCCGGCATCGTGATCCGCCTCGGACAACTCAGGCGCCGCGATCGCCGACGTTTCTGCTTCCTCCGGCTCCCCGGCAGTCGCGCCTTCGACTGTCGAGGCCGTGTCCGCCGCGGCCGCCGCCGCCAGCGCCGCAGCCTGCGCCTTGGCTTCTGCCTGCAACTTCTTGTTCGCGACGTGCTCGCGCGCCGCGTTGATTATCTGCTGCGCCCGCTCCGCGCTGATTCCCTCGACGTCGAAGGCGTTCTCGTCGGCCTCCGCTAGTTGCTCCGCCGATCGGAATCCCCACTGGTAGAGCAACTCCGCGTTGATATCGCCGATGCTCGGTATCGCGTTCAGCGACGCGCGCGCCGATCGCGCTTCTTCCTCCGCTTCGGCCTCGCTCCGCACGTCGAGTTTCCATCCGGTGAGGCGATGGGCGAGCCGCACGTTCTGGCCGCGCTTGCCGATCGCGAGCGATAGCTGATCGTCGGGCACGATCACTTCCATCGCATGTTCGTCCTCGTCGATGATCACTTTCGATACCTTGGCCGGCGCGAGCGCGCGGCATACCAGCTCCGCCTGATCGTCGGTCCACGGCACGATGTCGATTTTTTCGCCGCGCAGCTCCTGCACCACCGATTGTACGCGGGTGCCTTTCATCCCGACGCATGCGCCGACCGCATCAACGTCCGAGTCCTTCGAATGGACCGCGACCTTGGCGCGGCCGCCCGGCTCGCGTGCGCTCTGCCGAATCTCAACGATGCCTTCGTAGATCTCCGGGACTTCCTGCTCGAACAGCTTCATCAGGAAATCGGTCGAGGTGCGCGAGAGGATGATCGCGAGCCCTTTTTCAGAGAGATCGACGTCCAGGATCAGCGCGCGAATGCGATCGCCCTGCCGATAGCGCTCGTGCGGAATCTGTTCCTTCTCCGGCAAGATCGCCTCGGTGCGCCCGAGATTGACGATCATGTTCTTGCGCTCGAAGCGCTGCACGATGCCCGAGACGACTTCCTGCTTGCGATCCTTGAACTCGTTGAAGATCTGCTTGCGTTCGGCGTCACGGATATGCTGGATGAGATTCTGCTTGGCCGCCTGCGCCGCGATTCGGCCCATCGTGGCCGTGTCCAGCTTGATCAAGATTTCGTCGCCGACTTCCGCTTCCGGATCGTACTTGGCGCGCGCCTCTTTGACGTCTGCTTCCGACGCCGCATTGTTCACCTTCTCGACGACGGTTTTGATTTCGAACAACTCGATCTCGCCGATATCCGGATTGAAGCGAGACTCGATATTGCGGTCGGGGCCGAACGTGCGCCGCGCCGCCGAATGCATCATCTCCTCGACCGCGTTAATCACGATCGTCTTATCGATGCCCTTTTCCTTGGAGACCTGTTCGATTACCCGGTTCAGATCAACCTGCATACCGCCTCCCCGGGGCGCGAAACTCGCTCCGCGCCAAAAGCTTTCTTCATCGGCGGTATCGCAGTGCTCAAAAATCGAACCGCCTCGCTATTCGCCTTTGTCAAAATCGTATTCGTAATTCGCTCCCGCGATCTCGTCGAAACTAAATGATTGACGTTTTCTGCTGACCTCATCTTCAACTTCAATTCCAGCCGCGCTCACCGCCTCGAGCCGGCCGATAAACGACTTCTGCCCCTCGCGCGCGCGATGCGTCCTCACTTTCACCCGCCGCCCGCGGCACGCCTCGAAATGCTCGAGCTTCCGAAGCGGCCGGTTCACTCCCGGCGACGACACCTCCAGCGTGTAGCGCCCCTCGACCGGATCGTACACGTCGAGCAAGTCGCCCAGCTTCGGACTCAGCTTCTCGAGGTCGCTGAGCGCGATTCCGCGCCCCGGCTTGTCCACCAGGAGCCGCAGTAGCGAGTTGCGCGTCCCGTGGCGATAATCCACCGACACCAACTCATAGCCCTCGCGCTCGATGTGCGGTTCCAGCAATCCCGCCACCTTCTCCGCGACCGGATGAAGCGTCAGCACCCCCATCGGTACTCACCTCCTCCCATTCCGCGCGGCCAAATCCGCTCAATATTCGGGGTCACTTCGGCGACGCCAACAAAAAAGTGGGCACGCGCCCACTTAGCGCTTGTTAGAATATCATCCGGGCCAACCTCCGGGCAAGGTGGCGGCCCTCCCGCGCCAGTCAACATTCAACAAACTCAGCCGCCAGTGCCTTCTTTGACGATATCAGCCTATATTGCTAAGTGGGCCCTATGCTTGCCAGTCCTGCCGACGCACTTTACGACGAGCCGATTTCAATCCGGCTCGCAGGTCTGCCCGCCTCGACGCAGGTCGTGGTTCGAGCGGATGCGATCGACGATTTGGGCCATCGATGGGCTTCCTACGCGGAATTCGTCACCGATTCGACCGGCGCAATCGATCTCGCGCGCACCGCGCCGATCGCCGACAGCTACAGTCTCGCCGACGCCAATGGCCTTTTGTGGTCGATGACGCTCGATTCCGCAATCGTCGAGCGCACGCCGTTCGTCAAAATCAACGCGGAGCCCGTATCGATAAAGCTCAGCGCCGCGACCGACGGGAAAATCGTCGATCAGGCCGAGCTCACCCGGCGCTTCCTCGCGCCCGGCATCGTGCAAAAGCAAGTCTCCGACGACGGCCTCGTCGCGACGATGTTTCATCACGAAGACGGCCCGCGGTCCGGCGTGATCCTGCTCGGCGGCTCCGGCGGCGGCCTGTCCGTCGAGCATCCTGCGATGCTGGCCTCGCGCGGCTTCGCCGTGATGTCGCTCGGCTACTTCGCGATGCCCGGATTGCCGCGCGACCTGATGGACATCCCGCTCGAATATTTCGCCAAGGCGATCGCCTGGATGCGCAATCATCTGAGCGTGCGCGGCGACAAGATCGCTGCAATCGGAAGCTCGCGCGGCGGAGAATTGGTGCTGCTCCTCGGTGCAACGTTTCCGGAAATCAAGGCGGTCGTCGCATACGTACCGAGCGGAATCGTATGGCCGGGAATCGGCGCGGCGGGCGCGCCGGTCCGGTCGGCGTGGACGTTGAAGGGTGAGCAAGTTCCCTGCATCGCGACCACCACCGACGGCCTCGAAGCGTGGCAGCAGTCGCCGGTCGCGCTCACGCCGTGGTTCCTCGAATGCCTCAAACATCGCCAGAGCGCCGAGCGCGCCGCGATCGCCGTCGAAAAAATCAGCGGCCCGGTCCTGATGTTCTCCGGCACCGACGACCAGATGTGGCCGTCGCTCAATCTCGCCGACATCGCAATGCAGCGCCTCAACGCGCTCAATTTCCCGCATCCGCACGAGCACGTCGCCTACGCCGGCGCCGGTCACCTGATCCGGTTTCCGTACACGCCGGTGATCACCGAAATATTTCATCCGGTGGTGAAAACCCCGATGGCGCTCGGCGGTACGCCCGCGGCCAATCACCTCGCCAACCTCGATTCGTGGCGCCGATGCCTCAGATTTCTCGCGACCCATCTCGACTAGCCGCGATGCGTGCCCTCTGATGCCGGGTCTCGAAGGTCCCGAATCCCCCGCCATCGGGTTTCTGCTCGCGCTTGCGATCGGCTTTCTCGTCGGGCGCAGCCGCGAGCCGCTCGAAGGAGGGCCGCAGCGTCCCGGCATCCGCGATTTCCTGATCATCGCGATGCTCGGCGCGGTCGCCGGCCATCTCGGCATCGTCGCCATTTCGATCGCGCTGTTTGCGGGCATCGTTGGCGTGCTGCTCGTGATGCGAGCGCATCATCCCGAGCGCAGCGGCATCACCACCGAACTTGCCGCGCTCGCGACTTTCATCCTCGCGAGCCTCTGCCTCACGCAGGATCGCGAGTTCGGCGCAGGCCTCGGAATCGTGCTCGCGATGGTGCTGGCGCAGCGCGACCAGTTGCGCCGCTTGGTGCGCGAAGAAATTTCCGAGCAGGAATACATCGACACGCTGAGTTTCCTCGGCCTCATCTTCATCATCTATCCGCTGCTGCCGCCCGGTCAGTACGGACCGTTTGGTTTTTTCGATCCGCGCAAAATCTGGCTCTTCGTAATTCTTGTTTCGGGCGTGTCTTACGTCGGTTATTTTTTGATCAAGTTCGTCGGCGAGGAGCGTGGCGCGCTGCTGACGGCCGTGATCGGCGCGTTGGCTTCGACCACTGCTTACACCACCGGAATATCGCGCTCGGTCGCCGATTCCCCGGAAACCGCGATCGCGGCCGCCCGCAACGCCCTGATCGCAAACTCGATCCTGTTTCCGCGGATGCTGCTGGTGGTGGCGCTCGTCTCCCCGGCTCTCGCGATTGCGGGGATTCCGGCCTTCGCCGCTATGACCGCCGCCGGCTTTCTCGCCGCGTATCTGCTCGGCCGCGCCACCGATCGCCACCACGAAGAAGTCGCGGCCTCCGAATTCTCCAACCCGTTTTCGCTCTGGCCGGCGCTCAAGTTCGGCGTCGGGTTCATGACGGTGCTGTTCCTGGCGCGCGCCGCGAAATACTACCTCGGCAATAGCGGCCAGACGATCGTGTCAGCGATCAGCGGACTGGTCGATGTGGACGCGATTTCGCTCACGCTCGCGGGCTTCGTCCAGGCCGGCAGCACCGCGGCCCGCGATGCGGTGGTCGGATTGACGCTCGCCGCCGGCGTCAATGCGATTTTCAAGTCGGCAATTGCCCAATCGAGCAATCAGCCGGCCTTCTATCTGCGGCTGATCGCGGGCTTCGTCATCATGTTCGCCGCCGGCGCCGCCGTTCTGGTGTTCCTGGATACCAGCCGCTTCGCCGAATTGCTTAGTCAGTTCAATACTAAGTGAGTAATCGAACTATTTTAATCAATAAGTAATAACTCAATAGTCAACGGAGACCGCCGGAGCTGAAGGATGTAGCAGCAACGACAGGCAAGAAAAGTTCCGGTCCTAACACCTCTCCCGTTACTTTACGGGAGAGGAGGCCGAGTCGCTCTCAAGCGACGAGGTAGGTGAGGGGGGGCCGGATCGCGCGCCACAGAAACGACTTGCGCTCCCCGACTCCGGCCCCCATACGGGATGACGGAGGAGAGCACCTTCGCTCTCGATGACGGGGGGCATCGGGCTTATTCTCGATCACAATCGCTCGTGATTACGACTTCAGCAACTCGGGCAACCGGGCCGTGAACTCGCTGCGCGATAGCGTAAGTTCGAAGCCTGCCTCGCGCGCCGCCTTGAGCGGTTTCAAATCAATATGCGATGCGAAACCCACCAGGCGTGCATTCGGCGCGACGGCGCGAATCCTCGCCACCGTCTCGAGCGCCGGAAACGCCGCATCGGACAGATCCGCGAACACAGTCTGCGGGATTTTCTCGCCGCATCGCTCGATCGCAGCGTCGAGCGACGACGCGTAGATCACGTCGGCGCCGAGCGCCGATGCCACCGCGTCGATCTTCGACCTGAAAAACAAATCGCGCACCAATCCGAGTGCGATTCGCTCGCTCATCCAAATCGCTCCGTCATTTCCAATCGGCAAGCTTGACCGGATGGGCGATTCCATCGCGAAATCGCGCCGGCGCGAATGGCGCCAAATCGATCGACGGCTTCCGCCCCGCCGCGAGGTCCGCGATTACTTCGCCGGTGATCGCCGAGAGCAAAATACCGCTCCTGAAATGTCCGGCCGCATAAATCACGTTGCCGACCGTCGGCGACGGCCCCAGCACCGGCAGCAGATCTTCGCTGGCCGGACGGAGCCCCGCCCACGCTTCCCGAAACGGCATCGACGCCAAATCCGGCGCCAGCGCTCGCGCCGCGCGAGAAACCCGCTCAAGCCCGTCGAGCGTCACGCTCTTGTTGAAGCCGGCCTCTTCGAACACCGAGCCCGCGAGGATACGACCGTCGCGGCGCTGCACGATGATGCCGTCGGCGGAAAACAGCGACGGCCCGACCAATCCAGGCAGCGCATCGAAGCATAAAATCTGTCCGCGCACCGGATAAAAACGAATTCGATCTTCTTCGAGTCCGCGAATCTCGCCCGACCACGAGCCAGCCGCGTTGATCACGAGATCGCCAGTTTCGATCGAACCGTCCGTGAGTCGCACGCCCGTCGCGCGGCCGCCCGCAGTCACGATCGAATCGACGCGCGCGCCTTCGCGAAACAGAGCGCCGCGCGCGATCGCCGCATTGATGTATGCCTGCGTGAGCTTGCGATTCTCGACGCGCCAGTTAGTCGGCATGTGCAATGCGCCGAGTATTTTTGCCGACAGCATCGGCGCGAGTTTCAAGGCGTCGCGCGGCGTGAGTTCCTCGACCTCGCCGCCCGCCGCGCGCTGCCATTTCGCGCGCGATTGCAATTCCGCGCGATCTTCCTCGGTGAACGCCGCGTAGAGGACGCCTTGACGATCGTACTCAGGATCGACGCCGCTCTCGCGCGTCAGCCGCTCGACAATTTCGTCGAACGATCGTTTTCCCGCGAGCGCCAGATCGAAGAACGCGCCCGGCTCGTGAGCCTCTGCCTGCGGGCCGATAAGTCCGGCCGCCGCCCACGACGCCTCCTGGCCTAAACGCGCGCGCTCGAGGACAGTCACGGCGTTGCCATCCGCGGCTAATCGCCACGCGATCGAACTCCCGATAATGCCGCCGCCGATGATCAGCGCCTTCACGCGCGAGGCCCCGGCGCTTCGACGATTCTGGTATTCATCGCGCCAAGCTTACCCGCGCCGAAGTTCGCGGGAAACCCTCAGCCGAGCCACTCCGGATGCGCCGCGCGGATTGCGATCGATGCCCCGGCAGGTGATTCTGCCGACCACCGGTGCTAGAACCGATCATCTCATGGAGGCGTGCTAGATGGCGCGGCTAATCAAAGGATTCGACACCAAGCTGATTCACGCCGGCGAGCCCGAACCACTGATCGGCGGCGCCGTCACGATGCCGATTTTCCAGTCGTCCACCTTCGAGTACAGCGGCCAGAAGAGCTACCACGATCTGCGCTACATCCGCCTCAGCAACACGCCCAATCATACGGTGCTGCACGCGAAGCTGGCGGCGCTCGAAAACGCGGAAGCGGCGCTGGTCGCGGGCAGCGGGATGGCGGCGATTTCCGCGACGCTCTTCACCGTGCTGGCCGGCGGCGGCCATCTGCTCGCTCAGGATTGCCTCTACGGCGGCACCCACGATCTGATGAACGTGGAATTTCCCAGCTACGGGATGTCAGTCGATTTCATCGACGGCGACGAACCCGCCACCTGGCGCGAGGCACTCCGTCCCAACACCAAGGCCATCTACGTCGAGACGATGTCCAATCCGTTGTTGCAGGTAGGCGACCTCGAAGCGGTGGTGTCATTCGCCGCCGAGAACGGATTGCTCTCGATCATCGACAATACGTTTGCGAGCCCGCTCAATTTTCGGCCCGCGGAAATCGGCTTCGACCTCTCGCTGCATAGCGGCACCAAGTACCTGAACGGACATACCGACATCGTCGCGGGTGCGGTGATCGGCCGCGCGGAACTGGTGCGCAGCGTGACGCGGACGCTCAATCATCTCGGCGGCGTGCTCGATCCGCATGCCTGCTTCCTGCTGAATCGCGGCATCAAGACGCTCGGGGTGCGCGTGCGGCATCAGAATGAAAGCGCGCTCAAAATCGCGCGATGGCTCGAGCAGGATCCCGCAGTGAGCCACGTCAATTACCCGGGCCTCGAGAGCCACTCGAATCATCTGCGCGCGTGTGAATTGTTCGACGGCTTCGGCGGCGTGCTCAGTTTCGAACTCGAAGGCGGGCTCGCGGCCGCAACGCGCTTCATCGAGCGCGTGACGATTCCGATCAGCGCGCCGAGCCTCGGCGGAGTCGAGACGCTGATCACGCGGCCGGCCACGACCTCGCATTCCGGGATGTCGCCGGAGCATCGCGCGAGCGCCGGCATCTCCGATGGCCTCATCCGGCTGTCGGTCGGGCTCGAGTCGAGCGACGATCTGCTCGAGGACTTCGAGACCGCGCTTGGCGATTGAGCTTCCTTCGCCGCCCATGTGTCATCCGATGTTCCACACTAGCGGCGAAATCTCATTTTCGTACATGCGCTGATTGAGGGCGACGCCTAAGCGCAAACCAAAGCTCGATTGGGCGATGGTCGCGCGGGCATCGCATTTGCTTTTTGAGCTCGCCAGCGGGACACCGACCCGCCGAGGTGGAGCATGTCCGAGCATATAACCATCAGTGTCGATGAAAGCCTGAGCGATCTGATTCCGGGGTTTCTCGAACGCAAGCGCGCCGACGTCCAGAGCATTCTCGACGCCTTGCCGCGCCACGATTACGAGCGCGTCCGCCGTGCGGCGCATCGCCTCAAGGGCGAAGGCGGCGCTTACGGCTTCGATGCGATGACCGAGTTGGCGCGCGTGATCGAGCGGGCGCTGGCGGCCCACGACGACACCGCGATCAAACGGCACGCGGAGGCTTTGCTGAATTACGTCGATCGGGTCAAGGTGGTTTTCCATCCCGCCGAGGAATAGGCCCGCGCTGGCGCCATACCGGGCAATCTAATAGATACTGCAATCTCAGTTGTCGGAAGTTCACCTCCGGTGAACGCTGATGAGATCACACACGCCACTCCTGGTCGCGGTGCTGTTCGCTGCACTTTCACTGCACGATATCGGCTGGGCCGAACAGCAATGTCGGGTCGATCCAGGATCGTGGTGCGCGAATCCACCCGCTGATATGGGATATCCGAACTCACGCTGCTACGACTTAACCTTCGAGGTCAAGCACAATTTCGGCAGTTTCGAGATGTGTCAGGCCGTGATGAAACTCGCGCGCGAGGCACGCCGCAAGTGGTGTCAGTGCGCGTCGTCGTCGGAATTCACCGAGCTCAAGCCGAATTGCTTTGTCTATAATTTGGATACCGTTTTCTGCGCAGGTTTGCCGCCACGAACTTTCACTGCCGACACGAATACTACGCCACCCTGCCATGTCGATTCCGGCACGTGGTGTTTCCATCCGCCGCCGGAGATGGGATGGCCCGATTCACTGTGCGAATCGTCCGCTCGAAATTGGGCATCGCTCATGGATCCGAAGAAACCTCAAACCAGCATTTTTACCGGCTATGGCGACATCGGTGAACCTGGGTCGATAGTCGTGCCGCCACACACGGATGCCAAGGAATGCCTGCGGGTTGCGCATAAGGCGAGGAAGATTCGCGCGGCGTGGTGCGCCTGCAAGCTTGAGGTCGATCCGGATAGCCCGCTGGGACTCGGAGCACTTTTTTACAAAGGGACCGACGGCTCTCTGCGAACCTACTCGGTCGGATTGCCGCGGCGCAATGCACTGGAGCGTAAAAAACTTGCCATCGCCAATGCGGAATCTGACGTGGATGGATGCGCTTCGTACAAACAGTCTCCACGCGATCGCAAACTGCCACAAAGGAAGCCTATCACTTACGGCCAGCTCTATGACGAATGCGTCTCCAGCACCGCCGCCGAACTCAAGAAGGCACAGAGTCTTCCAGAGCAGTAGCCTCCCGACGAGCCGTTCGGGGGACCCGCAGGCTTCGGCGAATCGCGGCTATTTGTGCTGCCATTTAGGCTCGCGCTTCTCGACGAAGGCCGCCGTGCCCTCGACGCGATCGGCGCTGCCGAACACCACGCCGAACGTCTGCTGCTCGAAGCGCAGCCCCGCGTCTTCTTCCATCGTGAACGCCGCGCGCAGCGCCGCTTTCGCTTGCCTGAGCGCGAACGCCGACTTGCCCGCGATTTTCTCCGCCAGCTTCCGCGCCGTATCCATCAATTCGGCCGCCGGCACGACCTGGTTGGCAAGCCCCCACTCGAGCGCCGCCTTCGCGTCGAACATCTCGCCCGTCATGATCAGTTCGCGCGCCTTATTGTGGCCGATTCGATGCGGCAGGCGCTGCGTTCCGCCGAATCCCGGAATCAGTCCGAGATTTATTTCCGGCTGTCCGAAGCGCGCCTTGTCGCTCGCGATAATCAGGTCGCAGGCGAGCGCCAGTTCGAGGCCGCCGCCCAGCGCGAAGCCGTTTACCGCCGCGATCACCGGGATCGGCAGATCCTCGAAGGTCTCCATCACGCGATGCCCCAGCCGCGAGAAATCCAAGCCCTCAGCCGCCGACATTTTCGACATCGCGGCGATATCCGCGCCGGCGACGAACGCACGCTCGCCCGCGCCGGTCACGATCAGCACGCGGATCGACGAATCGTGGCGCACCTCGCGAATCACCCGCGCCAGTTCCTCGAGCACTTCGCGATTCAGCGCGTTCAGCGCCGTCGGGCGATTCACCGTCAACGTCGCGATCGCAGCCTTGTCGAAAATCAGATTTTTCAGTTCCACCGAAGTGACTCCTTTTGCTGTGAATGATCGAGCATCGCGCACGGCCACTCGTGCTGATGCACCCTAGTTCCGTCCGCCGCGCCCGCGATGTCAACCCTGCGGTAACGAACCCGACCAAGCGTAGCGGACTGATCGATCACGCTTGCGCCACTGCCAATCGCGGGAAACAATGCGCGGATGTTCGAGCGGCTTGCGATCGGTCGTGCGCAAACTTTACTGCGATCTGCTGCAGTCGTGGCGGCGGCGTCGATGCTCACGGTGTTGGTCGCCGGATGCGCCGAGCAATCGCAGTCGGAAGCCGCGGTGGACAAGCTGCGCGCGCTCGCCGATCAAAAATGCCACGAGGGAAATCAGCCCGCCTGCGACACCATCATACAGATCGTCGGCACCCGGGTCGCGATTGAATCGGTGAGCGATCTTCCGGCGCTGACTCCAAGTTGCGAGGCCGGCCGTCAGGACACTTGCCAGCAGCTTGCCGTGATTCGCGCGGAACTCAGCGAATGGTGCGCCGCAAACAACGCGCGCGCCTGCGCCGCCGTCAATGTCGGCACGTGGCCACGCAATCTGGATGTGCCAGCGCTGGTCGATTCAGCCAAGCTCGCGTGCCTCGGCGGCCAGGTGAAAGCCGATACGCCGACCTGCCGCGCGCTCGAAAACTTCTGACGCGGGTGAAAAGAGCCTCAGCCGCGATCCTCGAAGCCGAGCGAGATCATCACTTCCTGCAGCGACTGATCGACCGTGATGAATTCTGTCTGCGAGACAAACAACATGCAGCCGCGCCCTTCCTCCTTCGGCAGTCCGACTATCTTGAGAATGCGATCGCCGTTGATCATCACCGGCTGATGGTCGATTGATACCCGCAACCACATTGCTCAATTTCCTCTCGCGAGCCGAAACATCGATCGCGACTGAACTCTTATCGCGACACGCGCAGCCGCTCTGGGTCAATACTCCGGCTTGAAGTCGAAATGATGAACTGCCTCGATGAAGCGCACCGTATGCGTCGTCGAACGCATCACGACGCTGTTGGTCTTCGCGCCGCCGGAGAAAAAACGCACGCCGTGCAGATAATCGCCAGTGGTGACGCCGGTCGCGGCGAACATCACGTTTTCGCCCGCCAGTTCCTCGAGCGTGTAGCGATGCTTCAAATCCATGATGCCCATCGCGATGCACGCCTCGGCCTCTACCGAATTGCGCGGCATGAAGCGGCATTGCATTTCGCCGCCCACCGCGCGAATCGCCGCGCCGGCCAGCACCCCCTGATGCGCACCGCCGATGCCGATCAGCATGTCGATTTCGCTCTCCGGCCGCGTCGTCGCGATCGCCGCCGACAGATCGCCGGCTGACAGCAGCTTGATTCCCGCGCCGGCGCGCCGCATCTCGTTGATCAACTTTTCGTGGCGCGGACGGTCGAGGATCGCGATCCGCAAATCTTCGACGTACACCTTTTTCGCTTCGGCCAGCGCCTTCAGATTGTCGGTCGGCGAGCGATCGATATTGATCACGCCGCGCCCCGCCGGTCCGCACGCGATCTTGTCCATGTAAGTGTCGGGACATCTAAGGATTCGTCCGCGCTCGGCCAGCGCGACGCATGACAACGCGTTCGGTCCCCCGGTCGCGCAGATTAGCGAACCCTCCAGCGCATCGAGCGCGAGGTCCACCTCGGGTCCCGCGCCGGTGCCGACGATCTCGCCCTCGTACAAAAATTCCGCGTCGTCTTCCTTGCCCTCCCCGATCACGATCTTGCCGTCCATCGCGACCGAGTTGAGCGTCTTGCGCATCGCGTCGCAGGCGGCCCGGTCGGCCATCCGCTCGTCGCCCTTGCCGATGAATCGCGCCGCCGCCAGCGCGGCCGCCTCTGTCGCGCGCACAACCTCAAGGGCAAGATTCCGCTCCATCCGGGCCTCCGCGTCAGTTCGCCAAACTCAATTCACTTCCGAACAACGACTCTATCAGGTGGAAGCCGTCGCTCACGACGATTCCGGTTTTTTTGCCGTCGGCTTCAGTGTAGCGGCGCGCAATACCGGCCTTCATCGCAGATGAGGTCAGCAGCGCGAACGGCACCGGCTCCGGCGAATGCGTTTTGAGCTGGCTCGGCGTCGCATGATCGGGCATCAGCAGGATCGTGAAATCGCCGAGCGCGCCCAGATCGTTCAGCAGCGGCCCGATGATCAATTCGTCGATACGCTCGATCGCTTCCGTCTTCAGATCGGCGCGGCCCATGTGGCCCGCTTCATCCGGCGCTTCGATATGCAAAAGCAGGAAGTCGCGCGACTTGAGCGATTCAAGCCCGTAGCGCGCCTTCGCCGCATAGTCGGTATCCAGATATCCAGTCGCGCCCGGCACCTTGATCAATTCGAGTCCCGCGAGCCGGCCGAGTCCGTTGACCAGGTCCACCGCCGAGATGACTCTGCCTTCGACGCCGAAGCGATCCTTGAGCGTCGGCACCGCGGG